>JAFGPU010000019.1 GCA_016936035.1 Acidimicrobiales bacterium | reverse complement strand
GCCAGGTCCTCGACCTCGTCGATGACCTCGTTGCCGCCGTAGTAGCGCTTGCCCGGGTAGCCCTCGCTGTACTTGTTGGTGAGCACCGACCCGGTGGCCCGCAGCACCGCCGGCGAGGTGAAGTTCTCGCTGGCGATCAGCTGGATCGTGGTGTTCTGGCGTTCGACCTCGCGGTCGATCAGGCCGAACAGCTCGTCGTCGGGGGTCGTGGGCCAGGGCATGGCGGTTCCTCGGGCTGGGGCGGACGCGTGGAGCGAGGCGAGGCTAGTGCCATGCTCACCTCGCCTCGATCTCGGCGATCTGGGCGACGCGCCGCTCGTGGCGACCACCCTCGAACGGGGTGGTGAGCCACAGGGTCAGGATCTCGTCGGCGAGGGCCGGGGCGACGATGCGGGCGCCGATCGCCAGGACGTTGGCATCGTTGTGCTCGCGCGACATGCGCGCCGTGTACAGGTCGTTGCACAGGGCGGCCCGCACCCCGCACACCTTGTTGGCCGAGATCTGCTCACCCTGGCCGGAGCCGCCGAGCACGATGCCCCGTTCGGCCTCGCCCGAGGCCACCGCCCGGCCGACCTCGGCGCAGATGGGTGGGTAGTCGACCGAGGCGTCGCTGTCGGTTCCCTTGTCGAGGACGTCGTGGCCGAGTGACCGCAGCGTCTCGGACAGGTGGGCCTTCAGGGCGAAGCCCGCGTGATCGGAACCGATGGCGATGCGCACGTCATCTCCGTGAGTAGCCGGTGGCAGTATCGCTCGCGAGCTGGTTGCTCCGGCGGATGATCCCCCGGCGCACGCGAGGGGGCTCAGAGTACGCCGCGCTGCGCGGCGGGCCGCCCACCAGCAGCTCGACCAGGCGCCGCAGCAGGCGCTCGAGCTCGTCGGCCGTGGCCTCGAACACCGCCCGCGGCCGCCCGACGGGATCGGCGATGTCGTCGGCCGGGTCGTCGCCCATCAGGTCGGCCGGGCGGCGCCCGGCGTTGATCCGCGCCAGCCAGGCGTACACCGACTCGCCCTCGAGGCGGGGGCCCACCTGGTCGCCGCGGCGGACCAGCTCCTTGAGCGTGAAGGTGCGGTCGATCGGCGCGCCGTAGGTGGCGCAGGCCTCGCGCACGTGGTGGCGCGTCATGCCGATGACGAGCGGCGTGGATCGCGCCAGGTCGGCATCGAGGCTGCGGCTGACGTGGTGCCGGATGTCGACCCGGCGGTTGACCATCGTGGCGACGGCCTCGACGGTCGCGGGTGCACCACCGGGCAGCAACCCGGCTGATCCGACCGTCGCACCCACGCGCGCCTCGGCCAGCAGCTTGCGCAGCAGGCCCTCGGCCATGGGGGATCGGCACTGGTTGGCTGTGCAGACGAACAGGATGTCGATGTCACAGATTGTAGGGGTGCCCTCGGCGTTCCTACAGTCGCCCGACCAGACCGTTTCCGGGAAGTTCCCCTTTTGGAGGGTTGATGGCGCCAGGTCCGCGCACCCCTGTCCTCGTCGGCGTCGGCCAGTGGAGCAACCGCGTCGACCGCGGTGAGCCCCCTGTCGAGCCGGTCGACATGATGGCCGAGGCCCTCCGCCGAGCCGCCACCGACAGTGGCGGGCGCGGCGACGTCCTCGCCGGGGCGGACGCCGTCCGGGTGGTGTCGGTGTTCTCGCGCCGCTACCGCAACGCCGCGCGCCTGGTCGCCGAGCGCATCGGCGCCCACCCCAGCGACGAGGCGCTCAGCCCCATCGGTGGCAACGAGCCCCAGGCGCTGGTGAGTCAGGCGTGCCTCGACGTCGCCGCCGGCGATGCCGACACCGTGCTCATCTGCGGCGCCGAGGCGTGGCGCACCCGGTCGAGCACGCCGCCGGACGAGCTCGGCTGGACCACCCAGGACGACACGGTGCCCGCGGCCCGCCTCACCTCACCCGAGGTCGAGCTCAACCACCCGGCCGAGGTCGCACGCCACGTGTACATGCCCACGCAGGTGTACCCCCTGTTCGAGCAGGCGCTGCGCCACAGGGCCGGTCGGTCGATCGACGACCACCTGGTGCTGGTCAGCGAGCTGTGGTCACGCTTCGCGGCGGTCGCCGCCGGCAACCCGCACGCCTGGATCCGTGACGGCATGTCCGCCGAGCAGATCCGCACCCCCTCGGCCACCAACCGGTGGGTGTGCTGGCCGTACACGAAGCTGATGAACGCCAACAACGCGGTCGAGCAGGCGGCCGCGCTCATCGTCTGCTCGGCTGAACGGGCCGAGGCGCTGGGCGTGCCCCGCGACCGGTGGGTCTTCCCCCGCGCCGGCACGCAGGCGCACGACACCTACGCCGTCTCCCACCGACCCGACCTTGCGTCCTCGGGCGCCATCCGTCTCGCGGCCCGCGAGCTGTTCGCCCTGGCGGGGTGCAGCGTCGACGACGTGGCGCACGTCGACCTCTACTCGTGCTTCCCGTCGGCCGTCGAGATCGGCGCCGCCGAGATCGGGCTGGGCCTCGACCGGCAGCTCACCGTCACCGGCGGCCTCTCGTTCGCGGGCGGCCCGTGGAACAACTACGTGAGCCACTCGATCGCCACGATGGCCCAGGTGCTGCGCGACGACCCCGGCTCGGTCGGGCTGGTCTCGGCGAACGGCGGCTACGTCACCAAGCACGCCCTGGGGCTGTACTCGACCGAGCCGCCGGCGGAGGGGTTCCGGTGGGCCGACGTGCAGCCGGAGGTCGACGCCCTCCCCCGCCGCGAGGTGTGCGAGACCGTCGACGACTCGGTCGGCGGCACCGCCACCGTCGAGTCGTGGGTGGTGGCCCACGCGCGCGACGGCGCTCCCGAGCGGGTGCTGGCGTCGTGCCTGCTCGACGACGGCCGCCGGGCCTGGGCTGGCAGCGACGACGAGGCCACCGTCACCGAGATGCGCTCGGGCGCCGAGCAGATCGGCCGGTCGGTGAAGATCGACCCGGCGGGGACGCTGCTGCTGTAGCCGAACGGCAGTTGGACGAGACCGAGACCGACGCCGTGGCCAGGCAACCGGCGCACCCGGCCACAGCAGCGCTTCACCTGTTCCGAAGGTCGCGCTCCCGGCATTCGGAACAAGGTGAAACAGCCGCCCCCGCCGGCCCCTGGAGACCAGGTGCTCAGCAGTCTCCGTCTGCTAGGCCGTCAGATCCTGGAGCTTGGCCTGGAAGGCCTGCTGCTCGGCGGTGGGCGCACCGCCACCGGCCTGCATGGCCATCAGCTTGGTCATGTCGCCCTCGACCTTGATCTGGCCCGACATGAAGGCCTGCATGGCGGCCTGCTGGTTGCCCTCGATGAACATCGCCCGGGCGACGTCGTAGGGCACCGTCAGCTTGGTGGGAGCGCCGTCCACCAGCCCCCGCTCGAACTGGCCACCGGCCATGTGGACCTCGCGATCGCCGTCGGGCCCACCGGCGACCACGATGTTGAGCGTCAGCTCCTTCATGGCCGGTGTGGGCTCGGGAGCCTCGTCACGCAGGCCCTCGACGGCCTCGAACCAGTCGTCGGACAGGAAGGTGTGGGACATGGTGCTCCCCCTCTTTCTCGGACGTCGCCGGCCCCGTGGCCGGTCGCACGACGGATGCTGGCACACCCCGGCGCGCCGCGCCCAGATCTGGCAACGCCTGTGGCCAGAAGGCCGGCGGCACGGTGCTCAGGCGTCGATGAAGGCCAGCACTCGTTCGATGCAGGCGAAGTCGCGAGGTGCCGCGAAGTGGTCGACGTTGCGCAGCACGACGAGCTCGGCGTTCGGGAGCGTGCCGGCCAGCCGGTCGGCGGGCCCGGAGAAGTCGCGGTCGCCGATGACCACCAGCACCGGACACGTCACCCGGGCGAGCTCGTCCTCGCCGAGGCGCGGCTCGGGACGGCGCAGGAACGCGGCCATCGCCGCCGGGTCGTTGCCCGCCGACCGGGCCAGGCGCAGGAAGAGCTGCACGCCCACGTTCTCCTCGGCCGCCTGGGGGCCCGCCTCGAGGGCCTGCGCCAGCTGCTCGCGGCCGCCCTCGGGCTGGAACAGGCCGTCGCCGAGGCCGATGACCACCAGCTTGCGGAACCGCGTCGCATCCTGCGCCGCGATGCCGAGCAGGACACGGGCACCGGCCGAGAACCCGATGGCGTCGAGGGGCGCATCCGGGGCGATCGTCTCGGCGAGGCGACCCTCGACGTCGGCGTAGGCGGCAGCGTCCGCATCGGCGGAGGTGCCGTGCCCCGGGAGGTCGACGGGGACGACGCGCCGTCCGGCATCGGCCAGCAGGTCCGGCCAGGCGTTCTGCCGCCAGCCGTGGTCGAACGACGACCCGAGCCCGTGGACCAGCATCACCGGCGGCAGGGTCGTCGCCCCGGTCGGCGGCGTCGGGTCGGGGGTCGGGGAGCGATCGTCGAGCATCGCCAGAACCTAGACGGATCAGGCGCTGGCGGCCGTCGGGTGGGACGTGCGGCGCGGGGGCGCCACCTGCGGCGCGTGCCGGTCGAGCACCGCCGCGATCGCCGCCTCGTCGGCGCCGACCGCGCGGACCACGTACCGGGCTGCACCGTGCGCCGCCTGCTCGATGTCGAGGCCGCGCCGGCCCTCGCTGCCCTGACCCTCGGCGTAGAGCAGTACGAAGTAGTAGACGACCCCGGCGTTGGCATGGGCCAGGACGGCCGGCTCGTCGTCGGTGCGCACCTGGCCCCTCTCCTGGCCTTCGGCCAGCAGGGCCGCGGCGTCGTCGGCCTGGGCCCGCTCCGACTCGGACCGCGCCTGGCGGAGCCGGCGATCGCCCCGGACCTGGCTGAGGATGATGCCGTAGAGCCGGTGATTGCCGGCGATGAACCGCACCGACTCGGCCGTGCCCACGTACAGGCGCTCCAGCGGGTCGTCGATGCCGGCGATGGCCTTGCCCTGGGCCCGCCGCAACCGCAGTCCCAGGTCGACGACGATCTCCTGGAACAAGGTCTCCTTGTTCTCGAAGTACCAGTAGACGAGCCCCTTGGCCACCCCCGCGGCCGCGGCGATGTCGATCATCCGGGTGTCCTCGTAGCCGCGCTCGGCGAAGAGCACCTCGGCGTGGTGCAGCAGCTCGGCCTTGCGGTCCTTGCCGTGGCGGGTCAGGCTGCGACTCTCCGGAGACACCTTCGTCACGGTACTGGCCGCCTGGCATGCCGTGCGCGATCGGCCACCGCGGCGACCTGCCCCCGCGTGCCCCGGTGCGGCGCTGGCATGCTGGGGACATGGCACCGACCTCGGCGTGGGCCGACCGATGAAGGCGTGGGCCGTGGGCGCCCCGGGGCCCATCGCCGGCGGTCCGCTCGTCGCTGTCGATCGCCCCGTCCCCCAGCCCGGGCGGGGCGAGATCAGGGTGCGGGTGTCGGCCTGCGGGGTCTGCCGCACCGACCTGCACCTGGCCGAGGGCGACCTCACCCCCCACCACCCCGGCACCGTGCCCGGCCACGAGGTGGTGGGCGTCGTCGACGCGCTCGGTCCCGGCTGCCGCCGCTTCACCCAGGGGCAGCGCGCCGGCATCGCCTGGCTGCGCCACACCTGCGGACGGTGCCACTGGTGCCGGCGGGGTCGCGAGAACCTGTGTCCCGATCCCCGGTTCACCGGGTGGGACGCCGACGGCGGGTACGCCGAGTGGGCCGTCGTCGACGAGGCCTACGCCTACGAGATCCCCGAACGATTCGACGACGAGCACGCGGCGCCGCTGCTGTGCGCCGGCATCATCGGCTACCGGGCCCTGCGCCGGGCCGACCTGCCGCCGGGCGGGCGGCTCGGCATCTACGGGTTCGGCGCGTCGGCCCACCTCGCTGCGCAGGTCGCGCTGGCCGAGGGCGCCACCGTCCACGTCCTCACGCGATCCGAGGCCGCACAGCGCCACGCGCTCGACCTCGGCGCCGCGTCCGCCGGGCCCGCCGACGGGCGACCGCCGGAGCCGCTCGACGCCGCCATCCTGTTCGCACCCGCCGGCGAGCTGGTGCCGGTCGCCCTCGGCGCACTCGACCGGGGCGGCACCCTCGCCGTCGCCGGCATCCACCTGAGCGACGTGCCCCCGTTGGACTACCAGCGCCACCTGTTCCTCGAACGCCAGGTGCGCAGCGTCACCGCCAACACCCGCGCCGACGGCGAGGAGTTCCTGGCACTCGCCGGGCGCCTCGGCCTGCGGGTCACCACGACCGCCTACCCGATCGACACGGCAGACCGCGCGCTCGCCGACCTCGCCGGCGACCGGGTGACGGGCGCCGCAGTGCTCGTGATGTGATGTGACCTGGCCGACGCCGGCGCTCAGACCTGGCGGGCGCCCTTGCTCAGCCAGAAGTCGTTGAGGGCCTGCTGCACCTTCACGTACCAGACGATGGGCCCGATGAGCGGCAGCAGGAACCACAGGCCCCACAGGGTGGTGACCGGGCTCTGGCGGCCGTCGCGCTGGTACATCTTCTCGATCTCGTTGGGGATCGTGAACATGATCACCGGCGACAGGAGCAGCGCGACGACGAGGGTGACGACGCCGCCGAGGCCTTCACGGTTGTAGTTCTTCAGGTCCTCGCCCGTGCGGTACGACCACACCGCGCCCCACACGCCGCAGGTGACGATGGTCAGCAGGATGACGAGGCCGGTGCTGTAGAACACCCCGCCGATCTCCGGCGGCACGACCCCACCGGGCTGGCCGTACCCCGCGGGAGGCGGGTAGCCGCCCGACTGCTGGCCTGCGGCGGGCGGCGGGGGTGCGTCACCCTGCGGCGGGGGTGGCGGCGCGCCTTCGGGAGGCGTCGGGTCGGACGGAGGGCCGGGTGCGTCGTCGCTCATCGGCCACTGATCGTAGCCCTGCGACGACGGGGGCGCGTGGTCACCGCGTCGTCAGAGCGCCGGCTCGGAGGCGCCGTCGCCGTCCTGCGCCGGCGTCGCGGTCGCTGCCGAGGTCGACGTGGCGCCGTCCTCCGGCGGCTCCGGCGCGGAGGTCTCGGGTGCCGTCGTGGAGGGAGCGGAAGTGGTCGACGCCTCGGTCGTCGTCGGGGCCTCGGTCGTCGTGGGGGCCTCGGTCGTGGTCGGCGCCTCGGTCGTCGTGGGGGCCTCGGTCGTCGTCGTGGCCTCGGTGGTCGTCGGGGCCTCGGTCGTGGTGGGCGCCTCGGTCGT
>JAFGPU010000158.1 GCA_016936035.1 Acidimicrobiales bacterium | reverse complement strand
CGGCCACGCCCGAAGACGCTGCCGTCGTTGTGGTGCACCGCCGGCCCGGGGGATCGGCGACCAGCGCTGCTCCGCCCGTGGCCCGCACGGACGCCCCGCCCGTCACCACCAGCCAGGCAAGCTGAACCATGTCCGTCACCCAGCGTGTGCCGCTCGCGCTGCACCGGCAGCGACGCCGAGCCATGGGCAGCGACGCCCACATGCTCGTCGTCACGGAGCCCGGTACCGACGCGACCGGCGCCGCCGGGCTCCTCGCCGGCGCCTGGGCGCACCTCGACGCGCTGGAGGCCCGTTGGAGCCGGTTCCGGCCCGACAGCGAGGTCAGCGCGCTCAACCGGGGCAGCGGCGCACCGGTGGTCGTATCGGCCGACACGTTCACGCTCGTCCGCCACGCCGTCGACGCATGGAAGTGGACCGGAGGGCGGTACGACCCCACGGTCGGCGCCGCCCTGGTCGCGTTCGGCTACGACCGGGACTTCGCCGGTGTGGCGGGGCGCTTCGCTCCCGCTGCGGCGGGCGACGCCCGGCCCGCTCCCGGGCCCGCCGGGATCGAGCTCGATCCCGGGCAGAGCACGGTGACGCTGCCCGCCGGCGTGAGCTTCGACCCCGGCGGCATCGGCAAGGGCCTGGCCGCCGACCTGGTCGCCGAGGCGCTGCTCGCCGCCGGGGCGCTCGGCGCGCTGGTGAACCTGGGGGGTGACCTCCGGGCTGCCGGGGAACCGCCCGAGCCTGGCGGCTGGTCGGTGAGCCTGCCCGACCCCCTCCGGGTCGGGTACGAGCTGGCCCGGTTCTCGCTGCCCCACGGCGCGGTCGCCACCTCCGATCGCCTCCGCCGCCGGTGGCGAACGAGCGCCGGCACCGCCCACCACCTCATCGACCCCGACACCGGACGCCCGTCGTCCGACGACACCGTCGCGGTGAGCGTCGTCGCCGACCGCGCCTGGCGGGCCGAGGCGCTCACCAAGGCACTGTTCCTCGGCGGCGCCAGCGAGATGCACCGCCACCCCGACGTGCACGCGGTCGTCGTCACCGCCGACGGCCGGCGACACGCCAGCCCCGGTGTCGAGGCGACGCTGCGATGAACCCGCAGCTGGCGTGGTACATCGCCCGTGCCACCGGCATCGTGGCGTGGGCGCTCCTCGCCGCCTCCGTCATCTGGGGCCTGCTGCTCAGCACCCGCCTCGCCCGCGGACGACCCACACCAGCCTGGTTGCTCGACCTCCACCGGTTCCTCGGTGGCGCCGCCGTGCTGTTCACCGCGGTGCACCTGGTCGGCCTGGTGGCCGACACCTACGTCCACTTCGGTCTCGCCGACCTCTTCGTGCCCTACGCCAGCGCCTGGAAGCCCGGGCCGGTCGCCCTCGGTGTGGTGTCCCTCTACCTGCTCGCGGTGGTCGAGGGCACCTCGCTGGCCACGCGCCGCCTCCCCCGCCGGGTGTGGCGTGCCGTGCACCTCTCCAGCTACGTACTGTTCTGGTTGGCCACGTTCCACTTCATCCTCGCCGGCACCGACGCCTCGCACCCGCTCGCCACCGTGGGCATCGATCTCGTGGCCACGGCGGTCGTGTTCCTCACCCTCGTGCGCATCCTCAGCCCCCGGGGCCGGCCACGCCGCGACACGGGCGCCGACGGTGGCGCCGGCGGCGTCCGCTCGCGACCATCGACGGGGGCGTCGCGCACCCGCACCCCGCGCCCCGTGGCCGGCCGGACCTGACGTCACGTCACCGACCGCCGGCCCGATCCGCCATCACCGGAGGAACCGCCATGGACCTCGAGAGCCTGTTCGGTCTCCCCGCCCATCCCCTCCTCGTCCACGGCGCGGTCGTGCTCCTGCCGCTCGCCGTCGTCGGGACGCTCGTCGTCGCCGCGGTGCCGCCGGCGCGACGCCACTTCGCGCCGGTCGTGCTCGTCCTCGCGATGGCCGCCACCGGCGCGGTCGGCCTGGCCCAGACCAGTGGCGAGGCGCTCGAGGACCGGGTGCGCGAGACCGACCTCGTCGATGAGCACACCGACCGGGGCGAGTCGGTCCTGCCCTGGGCCATCGGGGTCACGGTCGCAGCCGCGGCCGTCACCGCCGCCGATCGCCTCGGCCGGCCTCGATCGTCGGATGTCCGGCAGCGGTTGGCCACGGTCGTGCTGATCGCGGTCGCGCTCGTCGTCGGCGCGGGCGCCACCTGGTCGGTGATCGACGTGGGCCACAGCGGCGCCAAGGCGACCTGGACCACCCTCGAGGACGAGGACGGCGGTGTCGTCGACGACGACTGAGCACGTGCGGGCAGCGCCACGGCCGGGACCCGGGATCGGCCGATCAGCGGCTGGTGGAGGCCGAGGTCGGCCGTCACCGTCTGGCGTGGGTCCACCCGGAGGCAGTGCGGCGGAGAACAGGCAGCACGACGTCGTCGACGTCGTCGCCAGCGACGTCGAGCGATCGGCCCGGCAACGGGGCGCATCGGGAGCCGGCGTCCAGTGCGGGTCGACGACGCGATGAGTTTCGGCCTGGCGCGCCGTCTGTACTCCGACATCTCCCATCACCCCGGAGGGGCACGATGAGCTTCCACCCGTACCTGTTCTTCAGCGACGGCCGGTGCGCCGAGGCGTTCCAGCACTACCACGAGATCCTCGGCGGTGAGCTGCAGATCATGACCAACGCGGAGGTGCCTGAGGGGACCGACCCGATGCCGGGCGCGGAGCCGCACCACGTGATGCACGCCTCGATCGAGCTCGGCGGCGGGTTCCTCATGGGCAGCGACGACCCGACCGGCGACGGCGGGCCGAAGGTCGGCGTGGCGGTCACCTACACCGCCCCCACCACGACGGAGGGCAAGCGGGTGTTCGAGGCCCTCGCGGAGGGTGGCGAGGTGCAGATGCCGTTCGAGCCCACGTTCTTCTCGCAGGGCTTCGGCGCCTGCGTCGACCGCTTCG
>JAFGPU010000018.1 GCA_016936035.1 Acidimicrobiales bacterium | reverse complement strand
CGCGATGGCCGTCGCCCCGTCGGGGGTGGCGAAGGGACCGGTGTTGGCGAAGGCGATACCGAACTTCATGGCCTGACGCTAGCCTCTTGACCGCGGGTCAGTCCCGGCCACGCGGTGGGCACGGCGACCGCGATCGGGGCCGTCAGGCGGGCGGGTACCCTCGGAGGCCGTCGACGACGGGGGTCACGGGGTGGCGTTGCTCGAGCTGCAGCGGGTGGTGAAGCACTACCGGCGGGGTGCCGAGGACGTGGTGGCGCTCGACGGCGTCGACCTGCGCGTCGACGAAGCAGAAGCCGTCGCCCTGGTGGGGCCGTCGGGGTCGGGCAAGTCGACCCTGCTCCACCTCGCCGGGGGCCTCGACGTCCCCGACGCCGGCGCCGTCCACGTCGACGGCACCGACCTGGCGGGCCTGTCGGTGGCGGAGCGGGCGCGGCTGCGGCGACGCGACATCGGCTTCGTGTTCCAGTTCTTCCACCTGATCCCCAGCCTGACCGTGGCCGAGAACGTCGAGCTGCCGCTGCTGCTCGACCGCCGGCGCCAGCGGTCGGCCGCGGTCGACGCCGTGCTCGAGCGGGTGGGCATCGCCCACCGCGCGGCCCACCGGCCCGCCGAGCTGTCGGGCGGCGAGATGCAGCGCGCCGCCATCGCCCGTGCGCTGGTGAGCCAACCTCGCCTCGTGCTGGCGGACGAGCCCACCGGCAACCTCGACTCGGCCACGGGCCGGGCCGTGCTCGACCTGTTGTCATCGCTCGTCGACGACGCGGGCACCACGCTGGTGATGGTCACGCACGACGAGGCGGCCGCGGCCCGCACCGGCCGGGTCGTCCGGCTGCTCGACGGGCGACGCGTCGACGTGCCCGCATCGGTGGCGCGGCCCGCAGGCGAGACGGCCTGACCGCCGTGCGGCTCGTTCGCCTGCTGGCGCTGCGGCAGCTGCGCCTCCATCCCATGCGGGCGGCGCTGTCGGTGCTGGCGGTGGCCGCCGGCAGCGCGATGGCGGTCAGCGTGTTCGTGGTGCGGTCGAGCGCGCACACGTCGGTCACCGAGTTCGCCGCCACGCTCAGCGGGCCGACCGAGCTGCGGGTCGTGGGCGCGGTGCGGCGGGGTGGCATCGAGCCGTCGGTCCTCGACGCCGTCGAGGCCACCGAGGGCGTGGCCGCTGCGGTGCCGATCGTCCAGGGGGTGTCGCTGCTCGAGGGACCGGACGACCGCTCCGCCGGGGCGGATGCAGACCAGCTGGTGGACGGCGAGACGGACGGCGGACCAGGGCGCGGCACGGACGACGACGAGACGGTCACGGTCCTCGGCGTCGACTGCCGCGCCGAGATGCTGCTCGGCCCGTGGGGATGCACATCCGACGCCGTCGCCGACCACGGCGACCGGGCCCTGGCCGTCGGGCCCGGGGTCGACGCCGACCGCAGCGTGAGGACCCCGGGGGCCAGCGTCCCGCTCGCCGGCGCACCGGTCGTCGACGCGCTCGGCGACCTCGCCGACGGACGGGTCGTCGTGTTCGGCCTCGACACGGCGCAGCGGCTGTTCGACCGGGGCGCCCGGTTCGACGTCGTCTACGTCCGGCCCGTCGACGGTGCCGACCTCGCCGGGCTGCGGGCCGGCCTGGCCGACGCGGTGGGCGAGCACAACACCGTGCTCGATGCCCGCCAGGGCCCGCCCGAGGTCGCCGCGGCGCTCGAGGACGCGCTGCCGATGTTCACGCTCCTCGCCGTGTTCGCGCTCGGCATCGGGGCGATGCTCGTGCACAACGCCGCCGCCCTGTCGATCGAGGAGCGGCGGCGCGACCTCGCGATCGTCAGCGCCCTGGGTGGCACCTCCCGCACCGTCACCCAGGCGACGATCGGCGAGGCCGCCCTGGTCGGCGTCGCCGGCGGGGTGGTCGGGGCCGCCGGCGGGCTCGTCGTGGCCGGCCCGATCGTCGCCAGCCTCTCGGCGTACACCGAGCGCGTGGCCGGCGTTCCGCTCGCCGTGCACCTCACCTGGCCCGGCGTGGCCATGGCGGTGGCGCTGGGTGCGGTCGTGTCGGTGACGGCGGCGGCGTTCCCCGTCCGCCGCGCGCTGCGGGCCGAGGTGGTCGCGGAGCTCTCGCAGCGCGAGGGGCGCGCCGAGGGGTCGTCGCCGGCCCTGGCCCGCCGGGCGGCGCTGTGGGCGTCGGCCACCGTGGGGGGCCTGCTCGTCGTCGGGCTGGGCACCCGCGACGGTGGCATCGAGCCCTGGCAGGTGCCGGCGGGCGCGCTCGGCTTCGGGCTGGCTGCGCTGACCCTGCTGATGGTCGGTGCCCAGCTCGCGCCGCTGGCTCTCCGGCCGCTGAGCCGTCTGGTCAGCGGCACCGCGGCGGGCCGCCTGGCGGTGGCCAACCTGGCGCGCGAGCCCCGGCGCACCGGCACCATGGTGGTGGCGGTGGGCACGGCGACCGTCACCGCCTTCGTCACCGCGGGCTACATCAACGGGGCCCGGGAGGGCATCACCAGCAGCGTGGTGGACAACCTCGACGGCATCGAGGTCAGCGTGGTGGGCGAGGGGGCCAACGCGAACCTCGAGACCGGCATGTCGCCCGAGCTGACGGCCGTGCTCGACGACGTGCCGGGCGCGGCGCCGGTGACGCGCCGGGGTGCCTACGTGCTCGTCGGCGCCGAGCCCGGCGAGACGATCGCCGTGCTGGCGTACCAGGACCCGTGGCTCGACGACACGCCGGTCCGAGGCACGATCGACCGCGAGCGCTTCCTGCGGGGCGAGGCGGTGATCAACACGGCCCTCGCGCGGGACAGCGGCCTGCGGCCCGGCGACGTCCTCCGCCTGCCGGCCCCGGCGGGCGTGGTCGAGGTGCCGGTGCAGGCCATCGTCACCGGTGGGGGCGCCACCAACCGGGCCGTGCAGGTTCCCTTCGACCTGTTCACCCGGCACTACCCGCTGCCCCCGGCGCGATCGGTCGTCGTCGAGCCCGCGCCGGGCACGTCGCTCGCCGAGCTCGAGCGGTCGGTGCGCGACGCCGTCGGGGCCCAGATCCTGCCCGACGCCGAGATCCGGGTGCACTCGCCCCGCGCCGTGGCGGCGGAGGCGTCCGACGGCGTGGCCCGCCGTCTCGCCCCGTTCTGGACGCTCCAGCGGGCCCTGCTGGTGGTGTCGTTCGTCGCAGTCCTGTCGACGTTGCTGCTCGTGGGCATCCAGCGCCGGCGCGAGCTGGCGCTGCTCGGCGCGGTCGGCATGGAGCCGGGGATGCTGGGCCGCATGGTGCTGGCCGAGGCCGGCGTCGTGGCGGTGCTCGGCGTGGCGCTGTCGGCGACCGGCGGGCTCGTCATGCTGTGGGCGATCAACCGGGTGGCCCCGCTGCTCATCGGGTTCACGGCCCCGCTGGCGCCCGACTGGTGGTCGCTGGTCGTGTGGGGCGCGGTGTCGCTGGTGGTCACCCTGCTGGCCGCGGGGTGGCCCGCCGCCCGGGCGGCCCGGGTCGAGGTCGTGGCCGGTCTGCAGGACGAGTGACCTGCCGATCGGGTTGACGGCGTTCACTTACGACGTAAGATCCGGCGACCCGGGCGGCAGACCCGGCGACCCGGGCGGCGAACGGGCCGCTGCGGGCAATTGGGGGGGAACAGATGAAACGGCTGGCCATGATCTTCGCGGTCCTGTTGGGGGCCGCGGGGTGCGACCTCGGCGGCATGACGTTGCATCCGCCGGAGGGCACCATCGTCGACACCGAGACCGTCGTCGTCACGGGCGAGCTGCCCGAGGACGCACTGCCCGGTGGCGAGGTCGTCGTCAACGACGTCACCGGCACGTTCACCGACAGCCACACGTGGACCGCCGAGATCCCGATGAGCCCCGAGGGCTACGTCACCGTGGTCAGGGCCGTCTACACCGATCCCGACGGCGGGCGCTACGTACAGAACTCGGCGCTCATCAACGGCGACAAGGTCGACGACGGCGAGTTCTCGCCGGACGGCGTCGGCATGCGCTTCACCAACACCGGCCTCGCCGGTCTCGGCCCGGTCATCAACGACCTGGCCGGCTCGTCGTTCGACATCAGCGGCCTCATCCTGGCCCAGGACCCGCTCATCCCGCCCACGGACGCAGGCGCCGGTGTGACCATCACCGGCAAGGCGTACGAGGCCGGCAGCTCCGGCGTCGGCATCGACGCGGCCAGCACCGAGGCCGGGGTCGTCACCGCGATCGCGGTCAACGACCTGTACATCGGACTCGACCTCCAGCTCAGCGGGCTCATCAGCGGTGCGTGCAAGCTCGAGCTCGAGGTGCCCACCACCACGATCGATGCCACGTTCGACCTCGTGCCGGACGCGGCCGACGCCAGCAAGGTCGACGTCAACCAGGTCGGCGATCCCGTCGTGGCGACCGAGGGCGTGTCGTACGAGTTCATCTCGGGCGTGTGCGACCCGAGCACGCCGTTGCTCGGCAGCATCATCGACAGCCAGGCCGGCAGCGCCATCGAGGGCACCATCACCGACGGCTTCTCCAACCAGCTCGGCGACCCCGACGGCGCCGGTCCCGAGGACTCGCCGATCGCCGAGGCCATCGAGACGGCGCTGGCGCAGATCTCGATCGCCGGGTCGGTGGGCGACGCCGTCAAGGCCAACCTGAACGCGCCGTTCACGCAGATCACCGAGGGTGGCGACGCCATCGATTTCCGCGCCGACGCCGACTTCTTCTCGACCTTCGGCACCGGTGCCAGCGACTGCGAGCAGCCGCCCCACGCCCCCGACTTCACGTCGAGCTTCGACGTGCCCGGCGCCTACCCGACGCTCGGTGGCACCACCCCGGGCGGCGATCCCTACGGGTTGGGGCTGGTGATCTCGTCGTCGGCGTTCAACCAGCTGCTGTCGGTCATGACCGAGTGCGG
>JAFGPU010000157.1 GCA_016936035.1 Acidimicrobiales bacterium | reverse complement strand
CTGTTCCAGCGGGGCGAGACCCAGGTGCTCAACGTCACCACCCTGGGCATGCCCAAGACCGACCAGATCCTCGACAACCTGGGCAACAAAGACCGCAAGCGGTACATGCACCACTACAACATGCCGCCGCACGCCAACGGCGAGACCGGTCGCGTCGGCAGCCCCAAGCGGCGCGAGATCGGCCACGGCCTGCTCGCCGAGCGGGCGCTGCTGCCGGTGGTCCCGTCCCAGGACGAGTTCCCCTACGTGCTGCGCCTGGTGTCCGAGGTGCTGGCGTCGAACGGCTCGACGTCGATGGCGTCGGTGTGCGCGTCGAGCATGTCGCTGATGGACGCCGGCGTGCCGATCAAGGCCCCGGTGGGCGGCATCGCCATGGGCCTCGTGTTCGCCGAGGGCAAGTACACCACCCTCACCGACATCCTCGGTGCCGAGGACGCCTTCGGCGACATGGACTTCAAGGTCGCCGGCACCTCCGACTTCGTCACCGCCCTGCAGCTCGACACCAAGATCGACGGCCTGCCCGCCGATGTGCTCGCCCAGGCGCTGCAGCAGGCCTACGAGGCCCGCGCGCAGATCCTCGAGGTCATGCACGAGGCGATCCCGGCCCCGCGCGACGAGGTGGGCGAGACCGCCCCGAAGATCGTCAGCTTCGAGATCCCCATGGACAAGATCGGCGAGGTGATCGGCCCGAAGGGCAAGGTCATCAACGCCATCACCACCGAGACCGGGGCCGACGTCAGCGTCGACGACGACGGCATGGTCGGCCGGGTGTCCATCGGTTCGAGCGACAAGGGCGCCGTCGAGGAGGCCAAGCGCCAGATCCAGCTCATCCTCAACCCGCCCACGGCCGAGGTCGGTCAGAGCTACCCCGGGCGGGTGGTGAACATCACCAAGTTCGGTGCGTTCGTCAACATCCTCCCGGGTCGTGACGGCCTGCTGCACATCAGCAAGATCGGTGGCGGCAAGCGCATCGACAAGGTCGAGGACGTGCTCGACCTCGGCGACGAGGTCGAGGTGCGGGTCGACGACGTCGACCCCAGCGGCAAGGTGTCGCTCAGCCTGGCGTCGTCCCCCGAACCCGCGGACGGCGAGCGCGCCGGAAGCCGGTCCGACACCGCGAGCGCAGGGCCCTCCACGGCGGCCGAGACGGTCAGCTTCGAGGAGAGCTTCGACGCCGAGCTGCGCGACGACCTCGGCGACCTCGGTCCGGTCACGCCTGCGCCCAACGAGGGCCGGGGCGACCGTGGTGGCCGCGGGGGCGACCGCCGCCGCCGTCAGCGTCGCTGAACCGCACGTCCCCACCACTCATGACGCCCGCCGCCGCGACCGACGACATCCGAGACATCCGACTGGCCAACGGCATCCGCCTCGTCACCGAGCGGATGCCCGAGGCCCGGTCGGTGTCGCTCGGCGTGTGGGTCGGGGTCGGCGGGCGTGACGAGCCGGCCGAGCTGGCCGGCGCGTCGCACTTCCTCGAGCACCTGCTGTTCAAGGGCACGTCCACGCGGTCGGCACGGCAGATCGCCGAGGACATCGACGCGGTGGGCGGCGAGATGAACGCCTTCACCAGCCGCGAGCACACCGCGTACTACACCCGCCTGCCGGCGGCGTGCGTGGATCGGGGACTCGACATCCTCGGCGACGTCATCAGCGACCCGGCGTTCCGGCCCCACGAGGTCGACGCCGAGCGCCACGTCATCGTCGAGGAGATCCTGATGAACCTCGACGTGCCCGAGGACCACGTCCACACGCTGCTGGCCGAGGCCCTGTTCCCCGGCCACCCGCTGGGCCGCGAGGTGCTGGGCACCCGCGAAACGGTCGAGGCGGCGACCCGCGACCAGATCGCGGCGTTCTTCGAGCACTGGTACCGGCCCCGCAACCTGGTGGTGGTGGCCGCCGGCGCCCTCGACCACGACCAGATCGCCGACGCCTTCGCCCGGTCGCTCGGCGGTCTCACCGGGGGGACGCGCCCCCGGCGCGACCTGCCGGCGGTCGACGTCGAGCCCCGGGTCGTCCTCGACGATCCCACCGAGCAGGCGCACATCGCCCTGGGATGGCGCGGCGTCAGCCACCACGACGACGACCGCTACGCCCTCACGGTCGCCAACCAGATCCTCGGTGGCGGCATGTCGAGCCGGTTGTTCCAGGAGATCCGCGAGCAGCGTGGCCTGTGCTACTCGGTCTACTCGTGGGCGTCGGCCTACGCGGACGCCGGCAGCGCGGGCATCTACGCGGGCACGGCGCCGGCGCGGGTCGGCGAGCTGCTCAGCGTCGTCGACGACGAGGTCGCGAAGCTCGTGGCCTCGGGGGTGACCGAGGGCGAGCTCACGGTGGCCAAGGGGTTCATCGAGGGCTCGCTGCTGCTCGGTCTCGAGGACTCGGGGTCGCGCATGGCCCGGCTGGGTCGCAGCCTGATGGCACGCGACGAGGTGGTGCCGGTCGACGAGCAGCTGGCCCGCATCCAGGCCGTCACCGCCGACGACGTGATGGCGGTGGCAGCGCGGGTGTTCGGTGGTCCGCGGGCGCTCGCCGTCGTCGGTCACGTCGACGACTCGGCCCTCACCTGACGGCGGGGTCGGGCGGTGTGGGCCGGCCACCACCGGACCGTCCGGGCGGTCAGGCGATGCGCTCCAGCGCGACCTCCGTGGCGCCGGTCGTCGTCGAGCCCTCCACCGTGCCGGGCATCGGCGTGCCGGCGCGCACGCTCCCCGGTGACATGCCGACGGTGCGCTTGAACGCCCGGCTGAACGCGGCCTCCGACCGGTAGCCCAGCTCGGCGGCCACCTCGCCGACGGTGGCGTGGTCGTCGCGCATCCGCTCGAGGGCGAGGTGCATGCGGTGGCGGGTGACGTAGCGCATCACGGGCTCGCCGACGAGGTCGGTGAAGCGGGCGGCGAAGGCCGAGCGCGACATCGCCAGTTCGGATGCCAGGTCGGCCACCGTCCAGTCGCGCGCGGGGTGACGGTGGACGAGCGAGATGGCGCGGCCGACATGCTCGTCGCGCAGGGCCCCCAGCCACCCGGTGCGGGCGTCCTCCGCGGTCTCGAGCCACGACCGGATGGCCTGGATGACGAGGATGTCGGACAACCGCACGATCACGGCCTCGCCGCCGGGGCGCAGCTCGCTGGCCTCGTCGGCCACCAGGCGGAGCGTGCTCTGCACCCACTCGGCGCGCGACGTGTTCGCCGCCGCGATGTGGATGTACGGGGGCAGCAGGTCGATGAGGTTGCGGGCACCGGGGTGGTCGAGTCGCACGCCGCCGCACACGATCGTGGTGGCGGGGCCGCCGCCCCCGTAGCGGAGGACGGCATAGCGGTCGGTGGCGTAGTCGTGGGGGAGCGCGGTGACGTCGGGGGCGGGTACGCCCGGCGCGCTGCGGGCGCGGTGGCCGCGGTGGTGGGGCACGAGGACCAGATCGCCGGGCCCGAGGTGCAGTGGTTCGGCACCGTCGACCTCGAGCCAGCAGTGGCCCGCCGTCACGGCGTGGAACCAGAGGCAGCCCTCGATCGTCGGCATGGTGAGGCCCCAGGGCTCGGTGAGCTCCGACCGGCAGTAGAAGGTGCCGTCGATGCGCATGACGTGGAGCGCCTCGCCGATGGGGTCGGGTGTCGACCAGGGGTCGTCGCCGCGCATGGCCCGAGTGTGGCGCAGCAGGTGGCAGTTCGTCCATGCGGTCTGGACGAACGAGCATGAGACAGCGACTCCCGGGCATTCAAACACCGGCGATGGTGCCGCAGAGTGGACGGCGAGCAAGCCACCGAACGAACGGAGAACACGATGATCACCGTGATGGGCGCAACGGGCAACACCGGCCGAAAGATCACCGCAGCGCTGCTCGCCGCGGGCGAGGACGTGCGGGCCCTGGGCCGCGATCGGACCAAGCTGGCCGCGTTGGCCGACGCAGGCGCCGAGGTGCGCGCCGGCGACGCGGGCGACCCGACCTTCCTCGCCGAGGCCTTCCGGGGAGCGGACGCCGTCTATGCGCTGCTGCCGGTCGATCTGGCGGCCCCCGACTACCACACGCACCAGTCGCAGGTCGGTGAGGCGACGGTGGCGTCCGTCCGGGCCGCCGGCGTGCGCCACGTCGTGGTCCTCAGCTCGATCGGGGCCGAGGTGCCCTCGGGCACCGGTTTCATCACCAGCCTCCACCGCCAGGAGGCACGGTGGCGGGCCCTGGCCGACGAGGGCGTCGTCGACGTGCTGCTGCTGCGGCCGGGTGCGTTCTACGAGAGCTTCCGCGCCGCCCTCCCGGTCATCGCGCAGGAGGGCGTCAACGCCGACGCGGTCGCCCCCGACGTGCGCATCCCCATGGTCGCCACCGCCGACATCGCGGCCGCAGCCGCCGCAGCCCTCGTCGCTCGCGACTGGCAGGGCGTGGAGGTTCGCGAGCTGGTCGGCCCGCGCGACCTGAGCTACGCCGAGGCCACCAGCATCCTCGGGACCGCCCTCGGCCGTCCCGACCTGGCCTACGTGCAGCTCCCGTACGGCGAGATGACGCAGGTCCTCATCGGGGCCGGCTTGTCCGCCGACGTCGCCCGCCACGCGGTCGAGATGGCACGGGCCTTCAACGACGGCCTGATCCGGACGACGGGCGCCCGACGTCTCGACGCGCCGACGCCGTTCGAGGACGTCGCCGCCGAACTGGCTGCCGCCGTGCCGGCGGCATGATCGCGCCGGCGCGCGGAAGGATGTTCAGATGATCGACGACGTGACCCCGGCGCTCACGGTGATCGCCACCGTCGGGTGCGGGCTGATCGGCGGGCTGCTGTTCGCCTTCTCGGTGGCCGTGATGCCGGCCCTCGCCCGCCGTCCGGCCGCCGAGGGGATGGCGGCCATGCAGGCCGTCAACCGGGTGATCCTCAACCCGGTGTTCCTGCTGATCTTCGTGGGAACGACAGCGATCTGCGCCTTCTTGGCTGTGACCGCGCCGTTCGCGGAGGTGGGAGGCGCCGGATGGCGTGGCGCGGGGGCGCTCGCCTACCTGGTCGGCGCGTTCGTCGTGACCGGGGCCGCCAACGTGCCGCTCAACGACCGGCTGGAGGCCGCCGATGCCCACAGCGAGGAGGGCGAGCGGTTGTGGAGGCACTACCTCCGCAGGTGGACCGCGTGGAACCACCTGCGGGTCGTCGCCAGCGTGGTCGCCACGGCGGCGCTGGCCACCGGCCAGGCAGCCTGATCGGCCCCCGAGCAGGCCGGGAGCGGGGTGACCGGTGGCGAAGGACCTGTCGTGTCACCGTCGTTCGGTGACACGACCGTCCTCGACGTCGACGAAGCGGTCGATGCGCACCGCCTCGAGCATCCGGCGGTCGTGGGTCACCAGCAGGAGCGTGCCGGTGAACGCGGCGACCGCCTGCTCGAGCTGCTCGACGGCTTCGAGGTCGAGGTGGTTGGTCGGCTCGTCGAGCACCAGCACGTTGACGCCCCGGGCCTGGAGGACGGCGAGGGTGGCGCGGGTGCGCTCGCCCGGCGACAGCGACTCGGGCGCCCGCTCGACGTGCGCGGCCGTCAGGCCGAACTTGGCCAGCGTGGCGCGCGCGTCGGAGCGGTCGACCACGCCGGACGCGCCGTGGAAGCCGTCCAGCAGCGACGGCGCCCCGGCGAACAGATCCCGGGTCTGGCTGATCTCGCCGATCTCGACGCTCGGCCCCCGCCACTGGGTGCCGGCGGTCAGCGGCAGCCGGCCGAGGAGGGCGTCGAGCAGGGTCGACTTGCCTGAGCCGTTGCGGCCGACGACGGCGAGGCGGTCGCCCCAGGACACCTCGAGCGACACGGGCCCGAGCACGAACGACGGCGCGCCGTCGACGCCGGGACGCTCGACGACCGCGTCGGACAGGCGGGCCACCACGTCGCCGCTGCGCCCGGCGTCCGCGATCGAGAGCCGCAGGTCCCAGCCTTCCCACGGCTTGTCGACGGGAGCCAGGCGGGCGAGGGCCTTGTCGGTGATGCGGGCCTTCGCGGCGACGTGCTGGGAGCTCTGGACGTGGCGGTGGCGGATGAACTTGTCGGTCTCGCCCGAACGCTTCGCCGCCCGGACCCCCTGGCTGGCCCACTGGCGCTGCGTCCTGGCCCGCTCGACGAGGGCGTCCCGCCTGGCGATGTAGGTGCGGTGGTCCTGAGCCGCGTGCTCGCGGGCCCGGGCCCGCTCGTCGAGGTAGGCCAGCCAGCCACCGTCGTAGCGGGTGAGCGTGTGGTGGTGCTCGTCGATCTCGGCGACGCCGGTGACCGTGCGCTCCAGGAACGCCCGGTCGTGGGACACGATCATCACCGGGGCGTCGAGGCCGCCCACGAAGCGTTCGAGCCGTTCGAGGCCGTCGACGTCGAGGTCGTTGGTGGGCTCGTCCAGCAGGAACACGTCGAAGCGGGCGAGGAGCAGCGCGGCCAGCTGGGCCCGGGCGGCCTGGCCGCCGGACAGCCGGCCCAGCTCGCGGTCGAGGGCGCCCGCCGGCAGGCCGAGGTCGTCGGCGACGGCCGCGGCGCGGGCGTCGAGGTCGGGGCCGCCGAGCGCCATCCACCGGTCGAGCGCGCCGTTGTAGCGCTCTGGGGCGCCGGGATCGTCGGTGGCGAGGGCCGCGGTCGCCTCGTCGAGCTGCGCGGACGCGGCCGTCACCCCCGTGCGCCGCGCCAGCAGGGCGCGCACGGTCTCGCCCGGCCGGGGCTCGGACTCCTGGGGCAGGTAGCCGACGGTGGCGGTGGGAGGCGCCAGTCGGATCTGCCCGCCGTCGGCTTCGCGTCGCCCGGCGAGGGCCCGCAGCAACGTGGTCTTGCCGGACCCGTTGGGACCGACGAGGCCCAGGCGGGCCCCGGGGGCCAGCACGAGGTCGACGCCGGCGAGCAGCAGGCGGGGGCCGGCGGCGAGTGTGAGGTCGCGGGTGGTCAGGGTGGCGAGGGGAGAGGACACGGCGCTCCTGGGTCGGACGGCGGGCGGACGCTCGGGAGGGGCCGTGTTCGCTACATCGCCGCGGAGGATAGGCCGGGCCGGCGACCGCGACCCAACAGGTTTCACGGACCGTGGTGCGCAGCACGGTCTGCGGTCGCAGCGTCCGGGGCCAACTAGGGTGCGTGACCGATGACGGTGCGTGTCGGGGTCTTCGGTGCAGGCGGTCGGATGGGCAGGACGGTGTGCCGGGCGGTGGCCGCCGACCCCGAGCTCGAGCTCGTGGGGGCCATCGACCCGCACCACTCGGGCCTCGACCTGCGCCACGCCACCGGGGTCGACGTCCCCGACCTGCACATCGCGCCCGACCCGTCCGCGCTGCTCGCCGCCGGCGCCGAGGTGGTCGTCGATTTCACGGTGCTCGATGCCTCGCGCCAGAACCTGGCGTGGGCCGCGGAGAACGGTGTCCACGCGGTGGTGGGCACCAGCGGCTTCACGCCGGACGACCACGAGCGGCTGCGGGCGCAGTTCACGCACAGCAACTGCCTGGTCGCGCCCAACTTCGCGATCGGCGCGGTGCTGATGATGCGCTTCGCCGAGCTGGCCGCGCCGTGGTTCGAGACGGCCGAGATCGTCGAGCTGCACCATGACCAGAAGGTCGACGCACCGTCCGGCACGGCCATGACCACGGCGCAGCGCATGGCCGCCGCGTCCGGCGACTGGGCGCCCGACCCCACCCGCGACGAGGTGCTGCCCGGCGCCCGGGGCGGGCTGGGACCTGCCGGCATCCGGGTGCACTCGGTGCGGCTGCGCGGCCTG
>JAFGPU010000156.1 GCA_016936035.1 Acidimicrobiales bacterium | reverse complement strand
CCGCCCCTCGTCGTCCGCGGCGGCAAGGTGGTCGGGCCCACCGACGCCGTGCCGGTGGTGCCGATCGGGCTGGGCGGAATCGACCCGCACGTCAACGAGGTCGTCCTCGACCCCGGCGACATGCTGCTGCTGTACACCGACGGCGCCGTCGAAGGGCGTGTTCCCGGTGGCGAGCCGTTCGGCCTCGACCGCCTGGCCGACCTGCTCGGCCAGAACCTGCTGGCGGATCTTCCGCCTGCCGAGACGCTCCGGCGGCTCGTCACCGCCGTGCTCGAGCACAGCGCGTACGAGCTGCGTGACGACACCACGCTGCTGCTCGTCGAGTACTGCAGTGTGCCGACTGAGTGAGCGGGCGACCACACAGGGCGTAGCGGGTTGACGAATCTCGTTCACTGAATAGAGTTCTATTCGTGGGGGATGGGACGCGACCGGTCGCGGTGAAGAAGCAGCGCAAGCGGCGCAAGCTGCAGACGCCCAGCGACGACGTGCGCAACCGCATCCTCGACGCCGCGGCCGAGCTGGTGGCCGAGGGCGGCTTCCCCGCACTGCGGATGGACGACCTGGCCCGCCGCGCCGGCATCGCCGTCGGCACGTTCTACCTGTACTTCGAGGGCAAGGACGACCTCTTCGTCCAGCTCGTCATCGGCTACACCGATCGCCTGCTCGAGCGGTTCCACGAGGCCGACCTGCAGGACGGCACGGTCACCGAACGCCTGGCGCGCCGGTTCGACCGCTACCTCGACTTCGTCGACGAGAACCGCGCCGGCTTCCTCTACTTCCGCGACTCCGGGGCCGTCGACACCACCGGGGGGCGGCTCTCCGCGTGGGCGCTCAAGGTGCACGCGGCCGACACGCAACCGCTGCTCGAAGAGGGCATGGCCACGGGCGAGATCCGCGAGCAGGACGCCGAACTGCTCGCTCATGCCGTGGTCGGCCTGCTCCAGCACATCGTCGGCGTGTGGCTCGACGACCCCGACTCGATGTCGAGGGACCGCATCCGCCGGTTCCTCGACGGCTTCATCGCCTTCGGCATGCAGCCGCGATCTCGTACCGCCGGCGACGGGAGGAGGTGATGCCCACACGACGGCGTTGACGCCGGCCCCGGACGAGGAGTGGAGGTCCTGGTCCCGAGCCGACGAGCAGCGTCGAGACGAGCTTTCACGCGGCTCCCGCAGTGGGGACCGCGACCATGGTCATGGAGGGGGAATCATGAGGAAATGGATGAAACTGGGCATCGCCGTGCTGATGATGTGCGGCGTGCTTGTGATCGCTCCGGCGGGCGCTGACGCATCACCGGCGGCGCCCGACGATGCGGCCACGGCCGACGCAGCCGAGGCCGCGACGCAAGGAGCCACCCAGACGACGACGGTGCGGTGGGGGCCGTTCAACGTCCCGGCCATGGGCTCGACCGAGAACCTCATCGCCAAGCCGGGCGGCTGCTCGTTCCTCGTCGGATTCTTCACCGACTGCGTGTCGATGCCGATCGAGAAGCCGTGCGAGAACTGCTACGTCACCAAGATCATTCCCAACCTGGTGCTGGCGGGCACGGACACGCCCGTCAACTACGACACCATGGGCATGCTGCACCACGTGGTGAACGTCAACTGGTCGCGACCGGATGTCACGTGCCGCCCCGGGTTCAGCAACACGATCAACCTGCTGGGATTGGTCGAGGGCGGCAACGAGCGGTTCTTCGCGTCCGGTAACGAGCGCACGCCGATGCACGTGCCCGAGGGCTACGGCTACTACGTGGGCTCCGGGGACGAGTGGGGTCTCATCGTCGACGTCATGAACATGGCGATGGTGGACCGGCAGTACGAGTTCGAGTACACGTTCGAGTGGGTCCAGGCCGCCGAGCCCGTGCGGCCCGTGTGGCTCGACATCGACCAGTGCGGCGACTCCGAGGTCGACACGGCGGCGGGGTACTCCGACATCGAGTACAACTGGAACTCGACGCTCAACGGCCGCATCGTGTCCATCGGTGGCCACGTCCACGACCAGGGCATCGCCATCTCGGCCGAGAACGCCACCACCGGCGAGACCATCTGCACGTCGACTGCGGGCTACGCGCCCGGTGGCGTCGGAACCCCGGCCGGCCCGGGCACGGGAGCTGACGACATGCACCCGGCCGACTGGATCGACATGACCGAGTCGTGGAACCCCGAGCTCGATCTCGCGTCGTTCCAGGGCCACATCTCGGGCCACGTGACATGCGAGCCCTACACCCGGATCCGCAACCCGTGGTGGCGCCGGGGCGACACCGTGCGCGTGCACGCCACCTACAACCACGACGAACCGGGACACGGCGACATGGGCATCATGGTCGCCTTCGTCGACGAGGACTGATGTCGACCTGACGCAGACGCTGGGGGCGAGTGCGGGGGCCCACGGGCCCCCGCCCCTCGCGTCCATGTCCCGCCCCGCGCCGTCGGGCGTGCCGGTCGATGTAGCTTGCGGGCCGTGAGCTACGCGACCCTGCGGGTCGAGCGTGAGGGCGACGTCGGATGGCTCGTCTTCGACCGTCCCGACGTCGGCAACGCCATGGATGCCCGGATGCTCGACGAGCTCGAGTCGGCGTGGCGCGAGCTCGACGCCGACGAGCGTGTCAAGGTCATCGTCAACACCGGCGAGGGCGAGGCGTTCCAGACGGGGCTCGACGTGGTCCAGCTCAGCCGCGACCGGGACGCCCTGCGCGAGCAGTCCCGCCGCACCAAGCGCGCCGAGCTGCGCCTGAGCGCGTGGCACAACGGCGTCGAGACGCCGGTCATCGCCGCCGTCAACGGCGTGTGCGCCGGCGGGGGTCTGCACTTCGTGGCCGACGCCGACATGGTCATCGCCTCGTCCCGCGCCACGTTCCTCGATCCGCACGTGTCGATCGGCCAGGTGACCGCCTTCGAGGCGATCGCACTGCTGCGCAAGATGCCGGCCGAGGCGGTCATGCGCATGGCCCTGGTGGGCAGCCACGAGCGCCTGACGGCGCAGCGCGCCCTCGAGCTCGGCATGGTCAGCGAAGTCGTGGCCGCCGACCGCCTGCGCGCCGCCGCGCAGGAGCTGGCCGAGAAGGTGGCGCGGAACTCGCCCTCGGCCATGGCGGCCACGAAGCGGGCACTGTGGACGGCCTTCGAGCTCGGGCTGACCGATGCCTGCCGGGTCGGCGCCGGCGAGGTCGTGTCGATGTGGGGCCATCCCGACCAGGTGGAGGGCCCGCAGGCGTTCGCCGAGGGACGGACACCGCGGTGGTCGGCGCGGCCCAGGTCGGCGCCGCCCACGTCTGACCACGACCGCTGAGGCGGCGCTACTCCTGCCAGTCGGTGCGGTCGTCGCGCGACGGCTGACGGCCGGTGCGGAACGGCGACAGCGGTGCGTCGACGAGCAGCACGCGCTGCCACGACGTGACGATGTCGCGCACCCCGGTGCGCCAGGCCACGACGTCGTCGTCGCCGGCGTGGGCCCGCTCGCCGTCGGCCCACCGCTGCCAGGTCGGGATGGCCCACAGCAGCAGGGCCTCGTCGTCGTCGGCCATCGCGGTCGTGAAGGCGCCGACGAGCTGCCAGCCGTAGCGGCCCAGCGGGGCCACGGCCTGCTCGCGGGCGCGCTCGAGTAGCTCGGCGGCAGCGCCCGGCCGCACCCCCACGAGCTCGTGGGCGTACACGGCGCCGCTGACGCCGTCGGCGCACAGCTCCTCGATGGTGTGGGTCCAGGGGGCGGGCACCATGAGCCGGTCGACGCCGCCCCGGCGGAACTCGGCCGCCTTGGCCCACCAGCGTTCGAGCTTGGGGTCCTGCGCACCCTTGCCCACCGCCTCGCCCCCGAACGAGGCGGCGAGGCCGTCCCAGCCCCGCTCCTCCCACATGTTCACGACCCGCGGCCACGCGCCGGTCGACCCCAGCAGGGCCCACACGCCGTAGCAGAGCTGGTCGCGGTCCTCCTGGGCGTTGGGGCTCCAGTTGGCGGTCATGTGGTGCACGTAGTTGGCCCGGTTGTGGCCCCGGATGTCGATGATCTCGTGGATGTAGACGCGGTCGTTCACGGTCGATCCCCTCGGGTCGGGTCGGTGATCTCGGGCGTCGGGCTCACGGCGCGCTGAACAGGCCCCGGGCCTCGAACGCCTGCACGACGAGGTCGCCCTGGCGGGCCAGCATCGACTGGTACCGGGCCGCGGCCTGGTCGACGTCGCCGGCGCGCAGCGCCTGCACGATGGCGGTGGTGCCGCGGCGCTCGACGTCGATGCTGCCGGTGATCTGCTCGAAGAAGTTCCCGCTCACCAGGCCGGTCGTCGCCCGCAGCATGACCTTGATGCGCGGCGAGCGGCTGGCCTCGACGACGGTGGTGTGGAAGCTGATGGCCAGGTCGCGGAAGTCCCCGGGGTCGGTGGTGCCCTGCATCTTGCGCTCGATCGCGGCCAGCTCGTCCACCAGACCGTGCTGGGCGCGGGCGACGGCCCGGCGGGTGGCGAAGCCGTACACGAGGCCGAGCAGCTCGTAGCTGTCGCGCACCGCGTCGGCGTCGAGGGCGTTGACGAACGCGCCCCGGTTCAGCTCGATCGTCACCCATCCCTCGCGCTCGAGGGCGATGAGCCCCTCCCGCACCGGGATGCGGCTGATCGACAGCACCTCGGCGATGCGGTCCTGGGGGACGCGCTCGCCGGGGCGGAGGACGCCGTCGAAGATCAACCGGCGGATGTACTGGGACGCCTGGCTTCCGCTGCTCCGTCGGTCGGGCAGGTCGGTGGGCGCCGGGAGGGCCGCGGGCCGGTCCGGCTCGGTGGGCGGTGCCATCGGAGCGGAGGTTACGCTCCGAGTCGTATATCAGATGAAGTTTGCGGGGACCGGGTCCCGTCGCAGAGCACGGAAGGGGAGACATGGCCGATACGCCGACGTTGTCGGGGGTGCGCGCCCTGGTGGTGGGTGCCTCGGCCGGTATCGGTCGAGCCTTCGCCCGCCACGCCCTCGCCCTCGGTGCCCAGGTCTGCGTGGCGGCGCGGCGCGGCGACAAGCTCGCCGAGCTGTGCGGCGAGGTCGGCGGGCACGCGGTGGTGGGGGACGTCACCCAGCCCGTCGGCTGCCAGCGGGTCGTCGACGAGGCGGTCGCGCACCTGGGCGGGCTCGACCTGGTGCTCTACACCGCCGGGTACGGGCAGCTCGCCCCGGTCGCCGAGACCGACGCGGACGGGTGGCGGCGCACGTACGACGTCAACGTCATCGGGCCGATGCTCGTGTGCCGCGCCGCGCTGCCGGTCATGAGCCCCGACGGCCTGTTCTCGTTCCTGTCGTCCGAGTCGACCGCCGAGACCCGGTGGGGGCTCGGCGCCTACGCAGCCTCGAAGGCGGCACTCGACACCGCCATCCGGGGGTGGCGGCACGAGCACCCCGAGCGCCGCTTCCAGCGGGTGGTCATGGGGGCGACCATGCCGACCGAGTTCGGTGAGGGGTTCAGCCACGACGTGCTCCAGACGGCTCTCGGCCGCTGGGCGGCGACCGGCATCCCCTTCACGGCCATGGAGACCGACGACGTGGGCCGCCAGCTCGCCGAGACGACCGCGGTCGTCCTCGCCCACCCGGGCGTCGACGTCCCCGACCTGTGCCTGAAGCCCCGCGGCGAGGCGTGGTCGTGACCGCCGGCCACAGCCGGCCCGGGCCCCGGTCGGCACGCGTCGATCTCGACCGGTCGTCCTCCGACGAGCAGATCATCCAGGTCGTCACGGCCTGGGTCGAGGCCAACGTGCCCCGCCCGTGGCGCGAGGCCGCGCCCGGCGGGCGGGCCGCCATCCGCGCCGTGCGGTCGCGGGCCGACTACAAAGCCTGGTATCCGACCTTCGCCGACAGCGGGCTGGCGGTGGCGACGTGGCCGGTCGCCTACCTCGGCCTCGACCTGACGCCCGACCAGGCGCGGGTGGCCGAGTCCGTCCTGGCGCCGTTCAACCTGGGGAGACTGAACCCGTTGGGGCTCAACTCGGCGGCGCCGGCGCTGTTCGCCCACGGCAGCAAGGCGCAGCGCGCACGCTTCCTGCCGCCGATGGTGCGCAACGACGAGGCGTGGTGCCAGCTGCTGTCCGAGCCCGGCGCCGGATCGGATCTGGCGTCGCTGGCCACGCGGGCGGTGCTCGACGGCGACGAGTGGGTGCTCAACGGTCAGAAGGTGTGGACCACCTGGGCGCACGTCAGCGACCTGGCCGTGTGCCTGGCCCGCACCGACCCCAGCCGCCGCAAGCGCCACGGCCTGACGTACTTCATCGTCGACCTGCACGCGCCCGGCGTCGACGTGCGCCCGCTCCGCCACATCGGTGGCGAGGTCGACTTCAACGAGGTCTTCCTCGATGACGTGCGGGTGCCCGACGGCCACCGCATCGGCGCCGTCGGCGACGGCTGGCGGGTGGCCGGCTCAAGCCTGGCGGGCGAGCGGCAGATGGTCTCCGGCTCGGGGTCGGGCGGCGTCGACCGCATCGGCGGCGCCGGGGTCGACCGGCTGCTGCCCCGGGCCCGCGAGCTGGGGCGCGCCGACGACCCGGTCGTGCGGCAGCGGCTGATGGCCGCCTACGCCGAGGAGCGGGTGCGTGACTGGACCAACCGCCGGGTGCGGGCCACGATCCGGGCCGGGGGCACGCCGGGCCCGGCGGCGTCGATCGGCAAGGTGCACCAGGGCACGCTCAACCAGCAGACCCAGATGGTGGCGGCCGACCTGCTCGGCGCTGGCGCCACCGCCTGGGAGCGGGGCGACGACTACCCCGACAACATGCCGCTCGAGGTCAAGGGCATGCTGCGCTCGCGGGCCAACACGATCGAGGGCGGCACGTCCGAGGTGAACAAGAACATCCTGGGCGAGCGGGTGCTGGGCCTGCCGCGCGAGCCCGACCCGTGGGCCGAGGTGGCCTGGGAGGAGATCCCCCGCTCATGAGCTACGAACATCTTGTCGTCGAGCGCCACGGGCCGGTCGGCTGGTTGATCAACGACCGGCCCGACCAGCTCAATGCGATGAACAGCGCCATGCGCGACGAGTTCGCGGATGCCTGGAAGCAGCTGGACGCCGACCCCGAGGTGCGGGTCATCGTGCACACCGGCAACGGGCGGGCGTTCCAGACCGGCGTCGACGTGTCGGAGATCGCGGCCGACGGGGTGGGCATGGAGCGCTACCGCGCGTCGATGGAGACGTTCGACCTGCACTTCACCGCGTGGCACCAGCAGGTGTGGAAGCCCGTCATCACCGCGGTGAACGGCATCTGCGCCGGGGGCGGCTTCCACTGGGTGGCCGACGCCGACATCGTCATCGCCGCCAGCGACGCCCAGTTCTTCGACCCCCACGTGTCGGTGGGCCAGGTGGTGTCGCTCGAGGCGATCGGGCTGATCCGCAAGATGCCGGCGGAGGCGGTCATGCGCATGGCGTTCGTCGGCCGCTACGAGCGCATGCCGGCGCAGCGGGCGCTGCAGCTGGGCATGATCTCCGAGATCGTCGACCCGCCCGAACGGCTGCGCGAACGGGCCCAGGAGCTGGGCGAGACCATCGCCAGGAACTCACCGGCGGCGATGGCGGCCACCAAGAAGGCGTTGTGGGCGGCGCTCGAGCACGGGCTGACCGACGCCTGCAAGGAGGGCGCCCGGCACCTGGTGAGCATGTGGGGCCACCCCGACCAGGAGGAGGGCCCGCGGGCCTTCGCCGAGAAGCGCGACCCCGACTGGGTGCCCCCGGCGTGACGCTCGCCAGCCTCTTGCTGGAGCATCCCTTCCGCGACGACGAGGCGCTGCTCCACACCGCCGATCGCTCGATGACCGCCGGCGAGGCCCGCGCCGCCGCCCGCCGGGTCGCCGGTCGGCTGGCCGAGACGGGCGAGGTGGCGGGGCGGGCGGTGGCGGTGCAGCTGCCCAACGAACCCGAGCTGGTGGCGACGATGGTGGGGGTGTGGCTCGCCGGCGGCGTGTACGTGCCCCTCAACCCCCGGCTGCCCGAGGGCGAGGTGGACGAGGTCGTCCGGTCGACCGGCGCGGTGGCGGTCGTCACCGAGGACGGCATCCGCCGGCTCGCCGGCGACGACAGCCCCGAGCCTCGGGACCACTACGAGGACGACGTCGCGTTCGTGATGTGGACCTCGGGCACCACCGGCCGCCCTCGGGCCATCCACCACACCCACACGGCGTACGTCGAGCTGCTCGACCGGGTTCTCGGCCCGCTGCGCGCCGGTGGGACATCCGCGAAGCGCCCCACCCCCAACCTCATCCCCGTGTCGATGGCCCTCAACGCCGGGCTGTACAACGCGCTGTTCGGCCTACGGGCGGGCGCGGCGCTGGTGATCATGGACCGCTTCGAGCCGGCGGCGTTCGCCCGGCTGGTGCGGCGCTTCGAGATCCGCTCGACCGTCCTGCCGCCTGCGGCCATGGCCATGCTCACCGACTCGGAGGTCACCGACCTGGCCCCGCTGCGCTACGTGCGCTCGATCACCGCCCCGCTGTCGCCGCTGCAGGCCCGCAGGTTCACGGCCAAGTTCCCCGTGTACGTGTTGAACGGCTACGGGCAGGCCGAGATCGGTGAGGTCATCGGCTGGACGGCGGCCGACGCCAAGGCGCACCCCGACAAGGTGGGCGCGGTGGGACGGCCGCACCCCGGGGTCGACATCCGCATCGACGACGACGGCCACCTGTGGGTCCGGCCCCCCAACACCGCGGTGGGTATCGACGAGCGCCTCGACGCGGACGGGTATGTCGACACCGGCGACCTGGCGCGCGTGGACGAGGACGGCTTCGTGTGGATCGAGGGCCGGGCGGGCGACCTCATCAACCGGGGTGGCAACAAGGTGCACCCCGACGCGGTCGAGGAGGTGCTGCGCCTGTCACCCGCGGTCGACGACGTCGCGGTGGTCGGCGCCCCCGACGACCGGCTGGGCGAGGTGCCCGTCGCGTTCCTCGTAGGGCGGCCAGTGCCCGACGACGAGCTGGTCGCCCTGTGCCGCGAGCACCTGGTGGCCTACAAGGTGCCGGCTGCCTTCCGCTGGGTCGACGCCCTGCCGCGCAGCGAGGTGGGCAAGGTCCTGCGCGCCGACCTGGCGAGGACGCTCGCGGCGTCCTCGTCCCCACGTCGGGAGCCTCCCGCTCCTACGGGTCGAGCGTGATCTCGTAGCTGGCGTCGCCCTCGGTGACGATCAGGTCGGGTGGGCGAGGTCGGGTGCGACAGCCGCGCCATCGGTGGCCGGTGCGTCTGTTGATGGTCTCGCTCGTGGCGCACGATGCGTGCGCTGGCTGCGCGTCGGGTGTGCCACCGGCATGCTCGCTGCCGGTTGGGTGGCCGCGTTGGTGGTGTGCTGGGCGGAGGTGGGGGAAGCGGTGCCAGAGGCGGTTGTGGAAGGGGCAGCCCATGGTGCCGTTGTGTTGG
>JAFGPU010000155.1 GCA_016936035.1 Acidimicrobiales bacterium | reverse complement strand
GTCGAGTCCTCGTTGGGCTCGACCGACTCGGCCAGGAACGGTTCGACCTCGCCCTCGGCGTTGGGCCGGGTCAGCGTGTCGTAGATGGCCTCGGACTCCATGATGCCCGAGATGGCGAGCTGGGACTCGGGCAGGCACCAGCCGTCGATGGTCTCGGCCTCGAGCCCGTACACGACCTTGCCGCCCGGTGTGGGCGGACCGGCGTCCTCGTCGCCCGTGGCACCGCCGCCACCGCCACCGCCGTCGTCGTCACCGCCGCCGCAGGCGGCGGCCGCCATGGCGAGCGCCACGACCGCGGCTGCTCGCCTGAACCATCGTCCCCGGATTGCACTCGACACCACGTGCCCCCTCGCTCGCTGCTGTCGTCGGCCCGTGGAAGGCCAGTGCGTGACTCGCGTCACAACAGTCGTGGAACGTAGGACCTCGCTGGAATCATGTCAACAGTCAATGTGATGACGGTGTCAGCCCGGCGCGGCCGTCGCCGAGGTGGCATGCTGCGCCGCCATGAGGGCGCGCATCCACCACCTGCTCACGGCCGTCGTCACCGTCGCCGCGCTGGCCACGGCCGTCGCCGGCTGCCGCCCGCCGGGATCCGGCGGCCCCGGGGCGCCGGGCGGCCCGGGGGACGGCGCCGGAGCGCAGGTGCGCCTCAACGAGATCCAGGTGCTGGCGTCGCACAACAGCTACCACGTCGAGCCGGAGCCGGTGCTGCTCGACGCGCTGAAGGCGTTCCTCGGCGAGCCGGCCAACGGCCTCGAGTACACCCACCGCCCGCTGGCCGAGCAGTTCGACGCCGGCGTGCGCCAGATCGAGCTCGACGTGTTCGCCGACGACCCCGCCGGCGGCCGCTACGCGGCGCCCAAGCTCGCGCCCGTCTTCGGCCTGGCGCCCGTCGACCCGGCGCTGTCCACCCCGGGCCTCAAGGTGATCCACGTGCAGGAGGTCGACTACCGGTCGACGTGCCCCACCCTCGTCGACTGCCTCACCCAGGTGCGCGACTGGTCCGACGCCCACCCCGGCCACGTGCCCATCACCATCCAGGTCGAGGCCAAGGACGGCACCATCCCCGACCCGGGCTTCGGCTTCGTCACCCCGCTGCCCTGGACCGGCGACACGTTCCGCGAGCTCGAGGCCGAGATCGCCACCGTGTTCACCCCCGACCGCGTCCTCACCCCCGCCGAGGTGCGGGGCGACGCCGCCAGCCTCAACGAGGCCGTGCGCTCACGCGGGTGGCCCCGGCTCGACCAGGCCCGCGGCCAGGTGATGTTCGTGCTCGACGACTCGGGCGCCAAGCGGGACGCCTACCGCGCCGAGCTGCCCGATCTCGACGACCGCACCGTCTTCGTCGACGTGCCCGAGACCGACCCCGACGCCGCGGTGATGGTCGTGAACGACCCCATCGGGTCCGCCGACCGCATCCGGTCGCTGGTCGAGGACGGCTTCATCGTGCGCACCCGGGCCGACGCCGACACCGTCCAGGCCCGCACCGGTGACACGACCCGGCGCGACGCGGCCTTCGCCAGCGGCGCGCACTACGTGTCGACCGACTACGTGTGGCCCGACGACCGCTTCGGCACCGGCTACGTGGTCGACCTGCCGGGCGACGACCCGGCCCGCTGCAACCCGGTCTCCGCGCTGCCCAGCTGCGAGCGGGCCGCCGACCTCGGCGGCTGACCGGCCCGCGGCGCTCAGGTGCCGCGGTCGACGTCGATCCGCTCGAGCGGGCGCACCGCCGGACCGTCGAGCACGGCCCCCTCGTACGAGAAGCGCGACCCGTGGCAGGGGCAGTCCCAGCTGGTCTCGGCACCGTTCCAGCGCAACGTGCACCCCAGGTGCGTGCAGGTGACGCTGACCGCGTGCAACTCGCCGCCCGGATCGCGGTAGGCGCCCACCGTGTGGCCGTCGAGGTCGACCACGCCCCCGTCGCCGGGCTCGAGGTGCGCGACCGACGCGGGACGCAGCCGGGCGATGCGGTCGCCCACGAACCGGGTGGCCACGTGCACGTTGGCCTCCACCAGCTTCTTGACGGCGGCGGCACCACCGATGCGTGTGGCGTCGAACGCCTCGAGCCACGGGTTGTCCCGCCCGTCGACGAGGTCGGCGAGCATCCTCGCCGCCGCTGTGCCGTTGGTGAGCCCCCACTTCCTGAAGCCGGTGGCGACCAGGGTGCGGGCCATGCGGGGCGAGCGCCCGACGTAGGGGATGCCGTCGACGGTGACGTAGTCCTGCGACGACCACCGGTACTCGAACGACTCGACGTCGAGGTGCTCGCGGGTCCACCGCTCGAGCTCGCCCCACCGGGCGGGCGTCTGGTCGCCCTCGCCGGTCGGGTGGCTCTCGCCCACCACGATGACCCCGGGGCGGTCGCCGTCGACCCACGGGCGGGTGGACCGGGTCGGCGAACCGGCGCTGATGTGCATGCCCGCCGGAGCGTCGCCGCGCAGGCGCGCCGCCACCCCGTAGGAGCGGCCGGGCTGGGCCCGGGCGAAGAAGCCGCCGCGGTCGACGAACGGCAGCAGCGTGGCCACCACCACCTGGGGCGCGCGGATGTCGCCGCCCTCGGTGTGGACGACGGCCTCGTCGCGCCGTTCCTCGATGCCCATCGCCCGGCTGTGCTCGAACACCTCGCCGCCGCCGGCGACGATCGCCCGGGCCAGCGCCGCCGTGTAGCGGCTGGCGTGGATGTGGGCCTGATCGTCGAAGCGCAGCGCGACGGCGATGTCGACCGGCAGGTCGAACTCGGTCGTCAGCGTGGCGGGCAGACCGAGCCGGAGGGCGGCGGCGTGCTCGGCTTCGACGGCGCCGCGCTGGTCCGCCGTCTCGGCGTACACGTAGGCGGGCGCCCGCTCGAAGCGGCAGTCGGCCTCCGTCTCCTCGGCCAACCGGGCGATGACGTCGATGGCCTGCTCGTTGGCCTCGGCGTAGAGCCGGGCCCGCGCCTCGCCGTGGCGCTCGATCAGGTCGCGGTAGATCAGGCTGTGCTGGGAGGTGACCTTGCCGGTCGTGTGCCCGGTGGTCCCGCCGCCGACGCGCCCGGCCTCGACGACGACGACCCGCCGGCCACCGCGCTGGATCAGCAGGGCCGCGGTGAGGCCGGTGATGCCGGCGCCCACGACGGCGACGTCGGCGGTGACGTCACCGGCGAGCGCCGGGTACGCCGGTGCGTCGCTGGTGGCGAGCCAGACCGATCGATGCTGCGACACGTCAGCCCCCCATCATGCGGGCGGCCATCACCTCGGCCCGCGAGAACCCGGTGGCGCCCGTCCCGTCGTCGACCGGGGTGAGGACCCCCTGGTCGACCAGCACCTCGAGCTGGTGGGCGGGCACCTCGAGCAGGGCGCTGGCCTCCTCGGCGCCGATCACGTCGTCAGCCGGGCGGTCGGTCATGGCTTCACCTCCGGGCGATGGGTGTCGCTGCGCGGAAGTGTGCCCGCCGTCGGCCGCGCCGAAACGGTCGCCGCCGCCGGCCGGTCAGGGGCGGATCTCGTAGAAGGCGTTGACGGGGTGGTCGACCTCGAGGCGACGGAACCGGGTGAAGCCGGCCTCGCTGGCCATCGCCTCGGCCCGGTCGGCCGACAGGCCCAGGGTGCCGAGGCCGGCGCCCTCCGGCTCGGACAGCGCCGACGCCATGCAGGTCAGCACGCTGTTGCCGTACATCATCGCCGCCATGGGGTTGCGCTCGGCGTTCTCGGCGAAGGTGGGGTGCGCCTTGATGTCGACCAGCAGCCACGTGCCGTCGTCGGCGAGCGAGGCGCGGATCGCCCGCATCATCCCGGCGGGGTCGGTCATGTCGTGCAGGCAGTCGAACGCCGTGACCAGGCCCAGCGAGCCGTCGGCGGGCAGCGGCTCGTCGCGGGGGTCGTGGAAGGCGGCGTTGGCGAGCCCACTTCCCGCCAGCCGCTCGGCGGCCCGGCCGAGGGCGTGGCGGGAGATGTCGTAGCCGGCGAACCGGCTGGCCGGGAAGGCCCGGGCCATGTGCAGCACGGCGCTGCCCGAGCCGCACCCGATGTCGGCCACCGCGATGCCCGCCGTCAGGCGCTCGACGACGCCGTCGAGCAGGGGCAGCAGGTCGGGCACGAGGTGGGCGTTCATCCACGGCTCGAAGGTGCGCTCGATGCCCACCGCCGCCTCGGGCCCGTGGCTGTCGTAGTCGTGCCCCACCCCGGTGCGGAAGCTCTCGGGCAGCACCGTGACCTTGCTCATCGTCTGGGGCAGCGAGTGGAACATGCCGAGCAGGCACATCTCGTGGCCCTCGTCCACCAGCACGGGCACCGCCTCGGGCGCCAGCGAGAACCGCTCGTCGTCCCCCGCGGCGTCGGCGACGACCAGGCCGGCGGCGGCCTGGTTGTAGGCCCACTCGCGCACCCACCGCTCGACCAGCCCCGTGGCCTCGGCCAGCTCGCCGGCCGTCACCGGGCGCGCCGCGGCGTCGAGGGCCCGGTACAGGCCGAGGCGGTCGCCCAGGTGGATCATCGCCGCCGTGACGGCTCCGGACATCTGGCTGGCGACCTGGTAGGCGAACAGCCCGATCTGGTCGTCGGTGGGGGGCGTGGCCGATCTTGAGACGCTCACGGCGCCCACCCTATGGCTGCCGTGGTGCCCCGTGACGGCGGCGCGGGCGGACAGGCCGACCAGGCAGGCGGAACGGCCGGATCAGGTGGCGAGCACGGCCCGGGCGACCAGGTCGGTGCCGAACGCGGTGAGGATGGCCAGGTAGAGCAGCCCCGTCGCCGCCATCACCGCCGAGTAGTAGCGCTCGCGCAGCGCCGCCCGCGTCACGACCACCAGGGCGATCGTGGTGACCGCGCACGCCACCCAGAACCAGCCGAACGTGCCGCCGTAGCCGTCGTCGATGCTGCCGTTCAGCACCGACACCATGCCCACCGGCCACAGCAGCACCGCGATCTCGAACGGCCAGATGATGCCGGTCCACCGCACCATCTCGAGCAGGGGCTTGCGGGCGAGGCCCGGCTGCACCAGGTACCAGTGGCCGAGCAGCATGCCGTCGGAGATCGATCCCAGGAACGCAGCGCCGACCAGCACCCGCGCCACCGACAGCAGGGCGGGGTCGCCGGCCGCGATGCCGGCGGCGACCAGCCCGGGGAGGCCGACGATCGGGGCGATCAGGTCCAGCTGGGGCGGGAATTCGGGCGCCTCCGCGTCGGGACCGTCGGCGCGCCGGTCGATGCCGGTCATGGCCGCGACGCGGGCCGAGCGCTTCTCGACGCGGGCCCGCTCCCCCGCGACGCCCGCCTTGCGCCGGGCGATCGACACGCCGAGGGCCACAGCGGCGCCGGCCACGACGGCCAGCGACGACGCCTCGCGCACCGGCACCGGGTCGAGCCACACGCCGACGGCGAACGCCCCCGCCGCCATGACGATGTAGGTGCTTCGGAGCAGCCAGCCGTAGCCGATGCCCACCTCGCGCCTCCGGGTCGTGACCCACAGGAACAGCAGACCGCCCACGGCCCACTGCAACAGCACGGTGGCGGCGTCGAGGCGGATCACGGCGTGCGAGGGTAGGGCCGGGCCGCGCCGGGGCCGCAATCCGCCCCACCGGCGGTCGCGACCGGCCGCACCGGGCCGGCGATCGACCGCATCGACGGCGCGACCGGTCGCGTCAGGCCGGCGTGCGAGCGACCGGCAGCGTCAGGCGTCGACGACCGCCAGGCGGTGGTCGGCCCGGTTGAGCTCGTCGGGACCGGCGTCGGCCGCCACCACGATGTCCTCGAGGCGCAGGCCGAAGCGGCCGGGGACGTAGATGCCGGGCTCGATCGAGAACGCGTGCCCGGGCGCGAGCGGGGTGGCGTTGCCGGCGACGATGTAGGGATCCTCGTGCTCCTCCACGCCGATGCCGTGCCCGGTGCGATGGATGAACCGGTCGCCGTAGCCGGCGTCCTCGATGATCCGCCTGGCCGCCCGGTCGACCTGCTCGCACGGCGTACCGACGACCGCGGCGGCCGCGGCCGCCCGCTGCGCCTCGTGCAGCACGGCGTAGGCCTCGGCCACCTCGGCCGGCGGCTCGCCGACGTGCACGCAGCGGGTGATGTCGCTGCAGTAGCCGACGCCGTCGTCGTCGAGCATGGTGCCGCCGAAGTCGCACAGCACGCCATCGCCCGGGCCGATGACCCGCTCGCCGGGCTCGTGGTGCGGGCTGGCGGCGTGCGCGCCGGCGGCCACGATCGCGAAGTTCACGTGCTGGTGCCCCTCGTCGACGATGCGGCGCCCGATGTCGGCCGACAGGTCGGCCTCGGTGCGCCCGACGAGCGGGATCTTGCCCGCCTGGAGGTCGGCGGCGATGCGGTCGACGGCCTCGGCGGCCCGGCGCAGCGCGGCGACCTCGGCCGCGTCCTTGACGGCCCGGAGCGGCCCCGTCACCGGCGCCGACCGGGTGAACCGGGCGGCGGGCAGGGCGGCTTGGAGGTCGAGCACGAACCGGGCCCACGTGCGGTCGCCGATCGCCACCTCGCGGGCGGGGCCGACGAGGTCGGCGACGATGGCGACGGGGTCCTCGGTCTCGCCCCACGGACGCAGGGCGAACACGTCGGGCCTGTCGACCACCCGGGGCGCCTCGAGCTGCGGCACCACCAGCGTGGCGTCGCCGTCGCGTGGCAGCACCAGCATGGTCAGCCGCTCGAGCGGCATGGCCGTGTAGCCCGTCAGGTACGGCAGGTCGGGCCCGACCGACACCAGCAGCACGTCGACCCCCACCTCGGCCATGCGAGCGCGGACCCGGGCGGCACGTTCGGCGAGCATGGGCCGAGTCTAGGGACGGCGCCGGAACCGCAGTTCCGGCACGTGCGTCCCGATCTTGCGACACGCGCGCGGGTACCCGCGCCACCGCCGGGGCGGAATCGGATCCCGCCCCGGCCTGGTCGTCAACCGAACGGGACCTCGCCCGAGTACCTGGAGGTGCCCAGCAGCTCGCCGTCGGGCCCGTGGAACACGAACGTCGGCGAAACCACGTCGTCCGGTACCACCGCGAGGGCGACGGGAAGGCTGCCGTCGCCGTCGGCGACGACCTCGACGGTCTCGACGGTCGAGTCGCCGGCCCCCTCCACCGACACGGTGGCCGTGCCCGCGGGCGCCGATCCCCACCAGAGGGCGCCGCCGTCGACCTCGGCGACCGGGACGAGCTCGATCGGGCTGTCCGTCTTCCCGTCGACGAGGTGCTGGCAGAGGGGCCGGCCCGCCGCATCGCCGTCGACCACCACCGAGGCGCACCAGCCCCGGCCGGTGTCGTCCCCCGAGGATCGTTCGATCCGGTAGTCCAGGCCCTCGATGGTTCCCTCGTCGACCACCTCCCGCGCCGCCTCGGCGCCGTCGGCCGGCTCGTCGACGGGGACCAGGCCCTCGGCGACCCTCAGCACCTCGTCATGAGGCAGGCCGCCGGCGACGGTGACGACGAGGCCCGGCTCCTCCTGCCAGGTCACCCAGGTGTCGTCCGACCCCCCGGGGGCGACGCTCCACCCGGAACGACCGCGCACGTCGATCGGCGTCGCATCCGGGAGGAACGCCTGCGCGAGCGAGGCCTCGGGCAGCTGGCCGCGGGTCACGGTGATCGCGACGGCACCCGTCTGGTCCGCGGTCTGGTGGGCGACCGTGACCGACGCGCCCACCCTCGGCAACCACCCGAGCGGCATCGCGGTGGGCGTACCCCGGCCCGGCCACGCCTCGGCTGGCGACGCCCCGTCGGCGATCCGTGCGGCGATGGCCTCGACGTCGGCCGAGGCGCCACCTCGGGCGAGCGCCGTGCCGCCCCGCTCGCCCGAGGCCGCCGTCGCCGTCGCCGTGTGCCCGCTGCCGGGGGGGCGGAAGGCGCCCTCGAGCGCACCGCGGACCGCCTCGGTGCGCCGGCGCAGCCTGTTCCGGTCGCCCTCACCGTCGCCGAGATCGATCGCGGCAGCCACCACGGCCTCGTCGCCCGCACCCCACAGCGCCGCCTCGACCGGCACGTCGAGGCCGGGCGAGCGCTCGACGACGGCCGGCGCGTCCTCGAAGCCGGCCGGCAGCCAGCCGGCCTCCATGCGGATGGCCGGGCGCGGCGCAGTCGCGCCCGGCGGACCGGCCGGCGTGGTATCGACCTGCACACCGCCGCCCCCGTCTCCCACGGCGGTGGCCACCACCGCGACGACGGCGGCCGCAGCGGCAGCGACGGCGAGCAGCCGCGCTCGGCCCGGGCGACGCGGGGGACCATGCCGGCGGGACCCGACGAGCGGGAGGGGGTCGTGCGCGTCGGGCGCGGCGGCCTGCTCGTCGGCGACGGGGGTCGCCTCCGCCACCGCACGCAGCGTCCTGGTCACGAGGTCGACGACGTCGTCGTGGTCGGCGCCCGCAGTGGTGGTCCTCATCGGCCCATCTCCTTCTTCACCCTGGCCAGCCCTCGGTGGATCAGCGACCGGACCGTGCTGGGCCGGCAGCCCAGCGCGTCCGCGATCTCGGCGTCGCTGCGGTCGTCGTAGAACCGCAGCACGAGCGCCATCCGCTGGCGGTCGGGCAGGCGCCGCAGCACCTGCCAGGTCTCGTCGAGCTCGGGGATGTCGAGCGTCACCGGGGCGCGCCGGCCGAACCGGTCGGCCTTGTCGCGATCGCGACCCAGGCGGCGCAGCGCCGAGTGGGCCTGGTTGGTGACCGCTCGCCGGACGTACGCGTCGGGAACGTCGACCGACTCCCAGTGGCGGCTGCACGCCACGAAGGCGTCGTGCACCACATCCTCGGCCGTGTCGAGCGATCCCGTCAGCAGGTGCGCGAGCCGCACCATCCCCGGCCGCATGCGGCGGTAGACGTCGTCGACCGACTCGCGATCTCGATCCCCGCCCGGTGGATCACCGGTCGTCGGTTCGGCGCCTGCTGCCCGTTCTACGTGCATGTTCCCCACACATCACTGACGCCCGGGTCCCCGCAGATGTT
>JAFGPU010000154.1 GCA_016936035.1 Acidimicrobiales bacterium | reverse complement strand
TGCCGGCGGACACGCCCATGCTCATCCGTGTCGACCCGCAGGCGGCGCCGTTCCTCACCGACGCCGCGGCCGGGCCCGGCGGCGAGACCGCCGAGCTGATGCTCGCCGCCCTGCACGTCGACTTCATCGAGCCGCTGCCGGCCACCGACACCGAGCCGGCCTCCGAGAGGACGTGGCTGTCACTCGCCGTCGACGCCCCGCTCGGGTTCGACCTGGCGTTCGACGACGCCGCCGGCGCGCTCGCTCCGACGATCACCGCGCCCGCCGGGTCGGCGGTCACCACCCGGGTGCAGACCAACGCCGTCGGCACCGACGAAGCCAACGTCGAGACCGTGTTCTCGAACCTGTTCCCGAGCTTCGTGGACGGGCTCAGCTCGTCGTTCTCGGCCTTCCCGCTGCCCGGGTTCCTCGGGCTCGACCTCCAGGTGCTGGAGGTGGCCCGCGACGGCAACTCGTACGTGCTGTACGCCAACCTCGAGCCGGTGCCGCAGACCCGGCTCGAGAACGTGACCGTCACCGACATGAGCACCGCCGACTACGCCACCGACTCGGTCCTGTTCGACTCGCGTGAGTGGCGGCACCGCCTGCGCCAGCGGGTGTCCTCCACCGAGGTGGCCGTCGACCTCGACGCCATGATCGGTGCCGACGCCTGCTGCACCGTCGACGACGAGAAGGCCACGGCGCACGCCGGCTACCAGGTCGCGTTCGACGTCGTGGCCGAGGGCGGCGAGGCCTGGCAGGTCGACATGTCCCAGGTCATCAAGGGTGCGCACGTCGCCCGGGCCGACGGCACGGCCGGCGGCTACGGCGCCCAGAGCAACATCAGCGACGTCACCGGCCGGTACCAGGTCGACGGGGGCGCGTGGCAGACCTTCAGCTTCACGGTGGGCAGCGACGGCAACCCCGACGAGACCACGCCGTGGCAGGGCGGATGGTGCAGCTGCGAGTTCCACGAGCCGTTCATCGGCTCGAACGCCGCCACCATCCAGGGCACGACCAGCCAGTCGGTCGTCGTCGAGTTCGGCTTCGACCTCACCGCCTGGTCGGACTCGAACATCGCCTTCCCGGCCAAGCAGGGCCGCGAGAGCGCGATCGTGCTCGGCGCCAACGACTCGCTCACCAACAACTTCACGGCGGGCGACTACCCCGGCCTGGGCAACCGCAACATCGTGGACGACGGCCACGCGGCGCGGATCACGCTGACGACGGCCGGCGGGTGACGCCACGGCGCCGCCCGTGAGGGCCTGACCGTCCGGCGAGGGGCGTCCTGCGGGGCGCCCCTCGCCCGCGCCGGGGCGTCAGGCGCGGATGGCGACGGGACGGCTGACCTCGGCGAAGAAGTCGTTGCCCTTGTCGTCGACCACCACGAAGGCCGGGAAGTCCTCGACCTCGATGCGCCAGACGGCCTCCATACCGAGCTCGGGGTACTCGAGCACCTCGACCTTGCGGATGCAGTCCTGCGCCAGCCGGGCGGCCGGGCCGCCGATCGAGCCCAGGTAGAACCCGCCATGGCTCTTGCAGGCGTCGGTGACCCGCTGGCTGCGGTTGCCCTTGGCCAGCATCACCATGCTGCCGCCCGCCGCCTGGAACTCGTCGACGTACGCGTCCATGCGCCCCGCCGTGGTGGGGCCGAAGCTGCCCGACGCCATGCCCTCGGGCGTCTTGGCCGGGCCGGCGTAGTAGACGCAGTGGTCGCGCAGGTACTGCGGCATGGGGTCGCCGGCGTCGAGCCGCTCCTTGATCTTGGCGTGCGCGATGTCCCGCGCCACGACCATCGGGCCGGACAGCGACAGGCGGGTCTTGACCGGATAGCGGCTCAGCTCGGCGCGGATCTCGTCCATCGGGCGGGACAGGTCGATGCGCACGACGTCGCTTCCGAGCGCGGCGTCGTCGACCTCGGGGAGGAAGCGGGCCGGGTCGTGCTCGAGCTGCTCGAGGTAGACGCCGTCGTGGGTGATCTTGGCCAGCGCCTGGCGGTCGGCCGAGCACGACACGGCCAGCGCCACCGGGCACGACGCCCCGTGGCGCGGCAGGCGCACGACCCGGACGTCGTGGCAGAAGTACTTGCCGCCGAACTGGGCGCCGATGCCGAACTGCTGCACCTGGGCCAGGACCTCGGCCTCGAGGTCGAGGTCGCGGAAGCCGTGGCCCAGCTCGCTGCCGGCGGTGGGCAGCGAGTCGAGGTAGCGGGTCGACGCCAGCTTGGCGGTCTCGACCGCGAGCTCGGCCGACGTGCCGCCGATGACGACCGCCAGGTGGTAGGGCGGGCAGGCGGCGGTGCCGAGCGCCCGCAGCCTCTCGTCGAGGAACCGGGCCAGGCTCTGGGGGTTGAGCAGCGCCTTGGTCTCCTGGAACAGGTAGCTCTTGTTGGCCGACCCCCCGCCCTTGGCCATGAACATCAGCTTGTACTCGTCGCCGTCGACCGCCGAGATCTTGATCTCGGCCGGCAGGTTCGAGCCGGTGTTGACCTCGTCCCACATGGTCAACGGCGCCATCTGGCTGTAGCGCAGGTTGTCGCGCTCGTAGGTGTCGAACACGCCCCGCGCGATCGCCCGTTCATCGCCACCGCCGGTGAACACGAACTGGCCCCGCTTGCCCTTGACGATGGCCGTGCCGGTGTCCTGGCACATCGGCAGCACTCCGCCGGCCGAGATGCAGGCGTTCTTGAGCAGGTCGAGGGCCACGAACCGGTCGTTCGCCGAGGCCTCGGGGTCGTCGAGGATCGCCCGCAGCTGTCCCAGGTGCCCCGGCCGCAGGAAGTGGGCGATCTCGTGCATCGCCAGCGCCGTGAGGCCGGTCAGCACCGACGGCTCCACGGTGAGGAAGCGGTGGCCCCCCGCGGTGAAGCTGCCGACGCCGTCGGACGACACGAGGCGGTAGGTCGTGTCGTCGGGGCCCAGGGGAAGCAGCTCGGTGAAGGCGAACTCGGTCATCGGGGGGCGAAACTAGGCGTCCGGTGACACACGGGTCACGTTCGGCGTCGTCGGGTGCGTCCCCGATCTGGCGTCCGCTCGCGTCCACCCGTCCGGCGTGGGCGACGCCACGATGTCGGGGGTTCCCGTGACCACCCGCCGCCGTGTGGGTACCGTCGCCCCCGTGGATGCACACGACGACTTCCGCACCGAGCACGACACGATGGGCGAGGTGAGGGTGCCGGCCTCGGCCCGGTGGGCGGCCCAGACCCAGCGCGCCCTCGAGAACTTCCCCATCTCGGGCGTGCGGCTCGAACGTTCGCTCGTCGCCGCACTCGCCCGCATCAAGGGGGCCGCAGCCCTGGCGAACGCCGAGCTGGGCGTGATCGAACCCGACGTGGCCGAGGCCATCGCCGCCGCCGCCGCCGAGGTGGCGGGCGGCGACCACGACGACCACTTCCCGCTCGACGTGTTCCAGACCGGGTCGGGCACGAGCTCGAACATGAACGCCAACGAGGTCATCGCCCAGCTCGCGACCGAGCGGTTGGGTCGGCCCGTGCACCCCAACGACGAGGTCAACGCGTCGCAGTCGTCCAACGACGTGTTCCCGTCGGCCATCCACGTGGCCGCGGCCGAGCAGGTCACCGTCGCCCTCCTCCCGGCCGTCGAGTACCTGGCCACGGCGCTGCGGGCCAAGGCGCAGGAGTTCGAGACGGTCGTGAAGTCCGGTCGTACCCACCTCATGGACGCCACACCGGTCACGCTCGGCCAGGAGTTCGGCGGCTACGCCGCCCAGGTCACCAACGCCGCCGAGTTCATCCGCACCGCGCTGTCGGCGGTGGGCGAGCTGCCGCTCGGGGGCACCGCCGTGGGCACCGGCCTCAACTGCCCGCCCGGGTTCGCGCCCGCGGTCATCACCCGCCTGGCGCACGACCTCGAGCTGCCGCTCACCGAGGCGTCCGACCACTTCGCCGCCCACGGGGCGCGCGACGCCCTGGTGGCCCTGTCCGGCGGTCTGCGCACGCTGGCGGTCGCGCTGATCAAGATCGCCAACGACGTGCGCTGGATGGGCAGCGGGCCGCGCACGGGCCTGGCCGAGATCCGCCTGCCCGACCTGCAGCCCGGCTCGTCGATCATGCCCGGCAAGGTCAACCCGGTGATGGCCGAGGCCGTGACCCAGGTGTCGGCCCAGGTCATCGGCAACGACGCGACCGTGGCCTTCGCGGGATCGCAGGGCAACTTCGAGCTGAACGTCTACCTGCCGGTGATCGCCCGCAACGTGCTCGAGTCGATCCGGCTGCTCGCCAACGTCGTCCGGCTCTTCGCCGACCGCTGCGTCGCCGGCATCGAACCCGACATCGAGCGGTGCCGCGCCTACGCCGAGTCGAGCCCGTCGCTGGGCACCTCGCTCAACCCCTACATCGGCTACGAGGCCGCCGCGGAGGTGGTCAAGGAGAGCGTGAAGACGGGCCGCAGCGTGCGTGAGATCGTGCTCGACCGGGGCCTGCTCGGCGAGGACGAGCTCGACCGGGCGCTCGACGTCCTCGGCATGACCAAGGGCGGCGTGCGCCGGTAGCGGTGGCGCCGGGGCGCAGACAGGTCGCGGCGGCGCCCGGGCTCAGGCGCCGAGTGCGGGCGAGCCCGCGTAGGGCTTGGGGTCGCCCGGCGCCGGCAGGTTGGGGCGCGACCAGCTCATGGCCTTGCCGAGCTCGGAGGCCACGTGCTTCCACTCCGGCGGGTCCCAGCCCTCGGCGAGGGCGGCGATCGAGCGGTCCTGCCGCAGGTGCACGAACGCTGGCAGCTCGTTGAGGCCCAGCGCCTTGACCAGGTCGCGGTCGGGGTCGGCGAAGGTGAGGATCTTGTCGGCCCACGGCCCGAGGAACTCGCGGGCGTCGGCGGCGTCGGCCGTGACCACGAACGCGATGCGGCAGTCGGCACCCCGGAAGTTCTCGAGGAT
>JAFGPU010000153.1 GCA_016936035.1 Acidimicrobiales bacterium | reverse complement strand
TACGTCATCCGCGACCTGGGCCTCGACACCAAGCGGTTCCCGCCCCGGTCGGTGCACGCCGCCATCAGCGCCGCCAAGAACGACGGCCTCGACCCCGCCGGTTACGCGCAGCGTGCCGGCAACCTGTTCGAGCGCAAGATCGCCGAGGTGTTCACCGAGTACCAGGGCCGCCTCCAGCGAGCGGGGTCGATGGATTTCGACGACCTGCTGGGCCAGGCACTGCGCCTGCTGCGCGAGCACCCCGAGGTGCTGCAGCACTACCAGCGCCGCTTCAAGCACATCCTGGTCGACGAGTACCAGGACACCAACAGCGTGCAGAACGACCTGGTCCTGCTGCTCGCCGCGGACCACCGCAACGTCTGCGTCGTGGGCGACCAGGACCAATGCCTTCCGCCGGGCACACCCGTGGCCACGCCCGACGGTGCCCGACCGGTCGAGCACCTGGCCGAGGGCGACGCCGTCGTCGGCGTGGGTGCGGCGCGCACGGCCGTCGCCGGCCGCGTGTCGGCGGCCCACGCCGGCCACTACCGCGGGCGGATGTACACGGTGCGCGCCGGCGCGCACGTGGTGCGGGGCACGCCTCACCACCTCGTCCCCGCGGACGTGTCGCTCGAGCCGGGCCGTCACGTCGTCTACCTGGCCGAGCGCGCCGACCGGGGGTTCCGGCTGGGGTGCACCGACAGCACGGGCGCGGTCGTTTCGGGCGGGCTCGCACAGGACGTGCGCGCGTGCCTCGACCAGCAGCGCGCCGATCGGGCCTGGGTGCTGGCGGTGGGTGGCAGCCCGGCCGAGGCCGCCTACCACGAGGCGTCCCTCGCCGCGGCCTACGGCATCCCGACCGCCCCGTTCGACGCACGCGGTGGCGGTGGGGCCGAGGGCGACGAGTGGCTCGCCCGACTGTTCGCCGAGATCGACACCCGCACGGCCGCCAAGCAGCTCATGGAGGATCTCGACCTCCACGCCGAGTTCCCGCACCATCGGGCCGGCGACGGCCGGGGTCGGCCGACGGTGGACCTGACGATGTTCGCCGACCGGCGCAGCGGCGAGGTGGGCCGTCACCGGGTGCAGTGGTCGTCGGACCGGGTCGAGGTCGCGGACAGCCTGCGCGCCGCCGGCTTCCCGGTCCGGTCCGGCCCGCTCGGCGGGACGCGTGTCGACCTGTCGTTCGCGTCCTACCGCGAGGCGCTCGCCGTCGCCCACGAGATGGCGGCGGCCGCGGGCCTCGACATCGCCCGCCGGGCCGAGGTCGGACCCACGGCGTACGCGCTCGTGCCGCTCGCCCACCTGCGCGCGGGCATGAGGCTGCTGGTGCAGGGGCCCGACGGCATCGACGAGGCCGGGGTCGACGCCGTCGAGATCGACGACTACGACGGCCCGGTCCACGACATCGAGGTCGAGCCGGCGCACACCTACCTCGCCGGCGGTGTGCTGGTCCACAACAGCATCTACGCCTTCCGGGGCGCCGACATGCGCAACATCGTCGAGTTCGAGGACGCGTTCCCCGACACGACGGTGGTGCTGCTCGAACAGAACTACCGGTCGACCCAGACCATCCTCGACGCCGCCAACGCCGTCATCGCCCACAACGTCAGCCGCAAGCCGAAGGAGCTGTGGACCGACCTCGGTGCCGGCGACCCCATCGTGCGCTACCACGCCGACGACGAGGTCGACGAGGCGCAGTGGATCACCCGCGAGATCTCGCGGCTGCACGACTCGGCCGAGGTGCAGGGCCCAGAGGGCGACGACCTGCGGTGGGGCGACGTCGCCGTCTTCTACCGCACCAACGCCCAGAGCCGCGTCCTCGAAGAGCAGCTCATGCGGGCCGACATCCCCTACAAGGTGGTGGGCGGCACCCGGTTCTACGACCGCAAAGAGGTCAAGGACGCCGTCGCCTACCTGCGGGCGGTCGTCAACCCGATCGACGAGGTGTCGATCAAGCGGGTGCTCAACGAGCCGAAGCGGGGCGTGGGCGCCACGTCGATCGGCAAGCTCGACGCCTACGCGACGGCCCGGGGCCTGTCGTTCATCGACGCCCTGCGCCGGGCCGACGACGCGGGCGTCAGCGGCAAGGCGGTGCGGGGCATCGAGGCCTTCCTGACCTTGCTCGACGACCTCGCCGACACGGCGGCCGCCGGCCCCGGCCCGCTCCTGCAGCAGCTGCTCGAGCGGTCGGGCTACCTCGACCAGCTCGAAGCCGAGCGGTCCATCGAGTCCGAGGGCCGCCTCGAGAACCTGGCCGAGCTGGTCGGCGCCGCCCACGAGGCCGAGACCGTCGACGAGTTCCTCGAACAGATCAGCCTGGTCAGCGACGTCGACTCGCTCGACGACGACTCGACGTCGGTCGTGCTCATGACGCTGCACTCGGCCAAGGGCCTCGAGTTCCCGGTGGTGTTCCTCATCGGCCTGGAGGACGGCGTCTTCCCCCACCTGCGGTCGCTCACCGAGCCCGACCAGCTCGAGGAGGAGCGGCGGCTCGCGTACGTGGGCATCACCCGGGCGCGGCGCCGGCTCTACCTCACCCACGCGTGGAGCCGCTCGCTGTTCGGCGGCACGCAGTACAACCCGCCCAGCCGCTTCCTCGACGAGATCCCCGCCGAGCTGGTGCGCGACGTCGAGGGTCACCGTCGGGCCAGCCGCAGTGGCCGCACCTACGGCGGCGGGTGGCGCTCCGAGCGCGGTGCCGGTGGCGATCGCGCACTGCGGGTGGCCGCGGGGCGCGACCGCATCGTCGAGCAGGCGCTCGAGGCGCGCAAGCCCCGGCGCAGCGGCGCTGACGGCCTCGGGCTCAGGGTCGGCGACGACGTGCGCCACAACGTGTTCGGCGAGGGCGTGATCCTCGATCTGAGCGGCAGCGGCGACAAGACCGAGGCGCTGGTGCGCTTCCGCGACGCCGGCGAGAAGCGCCTGCTCCTGTCCTGGGCCCCGCTCGAGAAGATCTGACCTCCGGGCGCGCCACCGTGTGTTGCGTCACGGGCACTGTGAGCGCACGCCATGTCACGAACTCGGGTCAATCGCGTGGCGACGTCAACGACCCGCCGTGCACGACCGTCTGACTGGGCGTGCCGTCGTTAGCCTGCGTCCCCGTCGGGCGCCGGGCGGGCGGCCTGTCCCCGATCGTCGTTGCCAGTTCTCCTGGCGGAGGGAGCAGCAGGTGTCCGAAGAAGACGAGTCCTCCGAGCCCCGGCACGCCGCCCCGACAGGCTCGCGGTTCGCCGTGCCCCGGACGCGCACGGCGGTCGTCGCCGGCGTGGTGGTCATGGTGATCGCCGCGGGCGTGGGCATGACGTCCGTGCTGTCCGGGTCGGGCGACGACACCGAGGCCGTCGGGGCGCCGACGACCGAGGCGCCCACCACCACGACGGAGGCGCCGGCGACGACCACGACGCAGGCGCCGACGACCACCACCACCGAAGCCCCGACGACGACCACGGTGCCCACCACCACGACGACGCTGCCCCCCGACCCGGCCGCCGACGGCACGCTCGAGCTGGGCGAGAGCGGCGACACCGTGCTGGCGCTGCAGCAGCGGCTGGTCGAGCTGGGGTACTGGCTCGGCGAGCCCGACGGCAGCTACGGCCAGCTCACCCGCCAGGCGGTCATGGCGTTCCAGAAGGTCGAGGGGCTGAGCCGCGACGGCGTCGCCGGGCCCACGACCCAGGAGCGGCTGGCCATCGCCGAGCGCCCGGCTCCCCGGGGCAGCGACGGCCTCGAGATCGACCTCACCCGCCAGGTGCTGTTCGTGGTGCAGGGCGGTCAGGTCACGTGGGCCATCAACACCTCGACCGGCAACGGCGAGGCCTACGAGAGCTCGACGGGCGGCACCGCGATCGCCGCCACTCCGCCCGGGCAGTTCCGGGTGCAGCGCGAGATCGACGGTCTGCGCGAGGCCCCGCTCGGCACGCTCTACCGGCCCAAGTACTTCAACGGCGGCATCGCCGTGCACGGTTCGGGCAGCATCCCCGCCCAGCCGGCGTCGCACGGGTGCGCCCGGGTGACGAACGCGGCCATGGACATGCTGTGGTCGAGCGGGGTCGCCCCGATCGGTGCATCGGTCTGGGTGTACTGACCAGCGAGACCAGTTGTCCCGCAGTCCCTAGGCGGACGTGCGGGTCGGCGAGTCGCGCTCGGCGAGGCGGTGGGCGTCGGCCGACTGCCGTGACCGGCGGGTGCTCCACAGGCGGAGCACGATCATCCCGAGGACCAGCGCCGCCATCTCGGCGCCGATCCAGACCGCCAACGCGCCGCCGTCGCCGCTCGACGCACCTGCCGGGGCCGTGGCCGACCCGCCGCCGGCGGCGACCGGCGCAGCCGTCGCCAACGTGACCACACTCGTGGCGACCGACGCCACGAGCACGGCGCGAACCGTACGGTGCACCGACATCCGCGCACCACGACCGTCGCGCCGCCGCCCACAACCTCTCCTCTCCCGCACCATGGCAGACCTCCGTGCCCCGTGCCCCTACCTGATGTAGACGCGTGAGGCGCCCAAAAGGTCCACGCCGGACGCAGGATTTTTCCGATTTCGGCGTGATCTCGCCGGCGGCTGCCGCGGTCAGCGCGTGCCGGCCACCGGGGGCGTCAGAGGCGGAAGCGGATGGGCCGACCGTCGTCGTTCAGCTCGACCGCCTGGCGACCCTGGCGGCGCTCGCGCCCCCACCGTCCGACGGCGCTCACCGCGGCCAGCGCGGCCGATGCGAGCCGGTGCACCGCCCCGCGTGGGCGTGACCGATCTTCCATGTCGTTCTCACCTCCCCGACCAACGTGTACCAAAGAGACGCCTGGCGGGGGCGGAAAGTTGGCGCGCGATCGGGAAAAGTTGGCGATCGCGTGTCAGTCCGGGCCGACCGACCTCACTCGGTGGTACTCGTGGCGCGGTCTGCGGCGTTGAGGTCGACATCCAGGCGGCCGTCCTCGTCGACGGTCACCGGGTACGAGGGCAGGCCCGCGCCGTCGGGGGGAAACTCGCGACCGTCGCAGGCGTCTGACACCTCGCCCGAGGGGTCGAGCAGGCGGAACGGCTCGTCGCGGTCACGTGACTGGATGGTGCACTCGCGCGCCACGCCGGGGGGTCGCGCCGCCAGCGCGACCCAGCCCTCTTCAGGGTCGTCGCCGAGGTGCTGCAGCACGATGTCGCGATCGCTGCCGGCGGCGTC
>JAFGPU010000152.1 GCA_016936035.1 Acidimicrobiales bacterium | reverse complement strand
TGCCGGCGACGAACACGACATCGCCAGCCACCGCCGGCTGCAGCACCGGGTCGGGCTCGAAGCCGAGCTCGCCCGACCACAGAGGCTCACACGTCGACGCCGAGCACCCGCCCGCTGGGAACGCTCGCAGCAGTCTTTCGTGGCGACCGGCGCTGAAGAGCGTTCCCTCGGCCAGGGCCGACGGCCCCGCCACGTCGGAGACCGACGGGGTCCACAACAGCTCGCCCGTCGCCGTGTCGTACGCGGTCGCCCCGGCGTACACCACCGATCCGTCCTCGCTGAGCACAGGTGGGTAGCTCTCAGACAGGGCGACCGACCAGTCGGGGCAGAGGTTGATGACGGCGACGAGGGAGCAGTCGAGGCGAGGGGCCGAGATGGAGTAGCCCCGCACCCCCTCGGCCGGCTCGAAGATGTTGTCGAGAAGCATGCCCACCCCGCCGTGCACAACCCACTCGCTTCCGACGGTCACCTGCGGTAGCGCGCCGCCGGTGTTGAAATCGCCGCTGAAGAGAACCTGCCCGGTGTGGAGGTTCTCGACGGTGAGGGTGTCCAAGTTGAAGCAGAAGCGAATGCACCGGCGCTCCGTCGACACGAGCGCCGCCGTGTCCTGGCGCAGCCCAGACAGGTACTGGCCGGGGATCCTGCCGGTCTCCGCTCCGGTCACGGGATCGAGCTCGACCACCGCCCGCCCACCGTCGTACACGTTTGCCAGCACGTGGTCGCGCCACACCCACGGCTGGCCCGCCGCCGTGATCGACTCGCTGGAGTACTGCCAGCGCTCGGCTCCGGTCCGGGCATCGAAGGAATAGATACTGCGCTCACCGTCGACGTGGACGCCCAGCGCCGACGTCACCGGGTCGCCGACCGGCCCACCGTCGAGGGTGGCCTCCCAGCGCTGCTCGAGCCCGGTCACGGTGTCGGCGGTGATCCTGCGCTCGAAGGGGTTGTGTGCCGACCGGTTCGAGTCGGCGCCTGGCACCTGCCAGAAGCACCCCGACACGATGAGCAGCGCCACAGCGAGCGCGACGCGCCCCAGCATCCGTCCCACTCCGATGTCCCCCGAATTCGCCGTCCGGTCGTCGGACTCGCTCGAACCGTAGCACCCGACTGCCGACCGAGCCGCCGAGGTGGTCGAGCTCAGCGGGTAGGCGCATCAGTTCGGCGTTCGCCGAGCGGATCAATGCAGCCAGCTCTCCGAGCTCGGAGGGAGAGCTCCCTTTCGTGGCAGACGAGTTGATGTGATTTCAGCTGTCGGCAGATCTTCTCATGATGTTCCGCATGACGCCCGGGTCGCTGCGGTCACGCACCTCCCGGATATCTCCCGACGCTCTCCACGCGCCCGCGGGCCGCAGTGGCGACGATCAGTGCGGCCCCACACCTCCAGGAGTCGTCACCATGCGAGCCACCCTCGACCAGTCCTTTCCGGCCGACCCGAGCGCCACGACCGCCCCCGGGTCATCCACCACGTCGGCCGGAACAGGCAGCGGGGCCGGATCGCCATCACCCCCCTCGGCCGGCGCGCACATCGATGTGCGGGGTGTCGCCCAGGTGACCGGGGGACGGGCGACCCTGCGCGACGTCTCGTTCGCGGTCGCACCCGGTGAGGTCGTCGCGATCGTCGGGGGGAGCGGCGCGGGCAAGACCACGTTGCTCGAGACGGTCGCCGGCATCCGTGTCCCCGCCGCGGGCGAGGTGCTGGTCGGCACCGCAGGTGCGCGCGCCCGCCTCGGCTACGTGCCGCAGGACGACATCATTCACCGTGACCTCCCGCTCGGCCGCACCCTCCGCTACGTCGCGCAGCTTCGCCTCCCCGCCGAGACGTCCCGGGCCGCGATCGACCGCGTCGTGGACGAGACGCTCGCGACGCTCGACCTCGCGGAGCGGGCCCACGTGCGCGTGGGGTCGCTGTCCGGCGGGCAGCGCAAGCGCGCCAGCATCGCGGCGGAGATGCTGACGCACCCCGAGGTGTTCTTCCTCGACGAGCCGACCTCGGGGCTCGATCCGGCCACGGCGCGCGACGTCATGCGGCTGCTGCGACGGCTGGCGCACGCAGGCGCGACCATCGTGCTCACCACGCACAACCCCATCGACCTCGACCTCTGCGATCGGATCGTGTTCCTGGCGCGGGAGGGTCACCTGGCGTTCGTGGGCTCGCCGAGCGCCGCGCGGTCGTACTTCGACGTCGCCGACCTGGCGGGCGCCTACGAGCGGCTGGCGACCGAGGCGACGCCGGAGGAGTGGGGTGAGCGCTTCGCCGCTCGCCGGCACGACGGGGTCGAGCGGTCGCAGGACCACGGGGCCGGGCCCCGGCCGCCGGTGGCCGACGGCCGGGGAGACGGCGTGCAGGTGACCGCGCCGTCCACCGCCCCGGCACCTGGCACAGGCCCCGCCGGCGCCCTGGCCTGCCGGCCCGGCCGGTGGCGGCAGTGGGCGGTGCTCACCCGGCGCAGCGCCGACCTGCTGGTGCGCAACCGGCTGACCCTCGCCGTGCTCGTCGGGTCGCCGGCACTGGTCACGGCGATGATGGCGGTGCTGTTCCGTCCCGGTGCCTTCCAGGCCGACCGCGGGGGCGTCGACGCCACGCAGACCGTGTTCTGGCTGGCCTTCGCCGGGTTCTTCTTCGGTCTGACCTACGGCCTGCTGCAGGTCGTCGGGGAGATGCCGGTGCTGCGCCGGGAGCGTCTGGCCGGGCTCCACGTCTCGGCGTACGTCGGGGCGAAGGTCGCCGTGCTCACCCCGGTGCTCGCTGCGGTGGCCGTCGGGATGCTCGCCGTCCTGCGCGCGCTCGACCGGCTTCCTGCTGCCGGTGGCGGTGTGTACGCGGCCCTGGCCGTCACGTTGGTGCTGGAGGCGCTCGCCGCGCTGGCGCTCGGCCTGCTGACCTCGGCGGCCGTCACCGACGCCGCCCAGGCCACCCTGGCGCTGCCGATGCTGTGCTTCCCCCAGGTGCTGTTCGCCGGAGCGGTCGTGCCGGTTCCCGACATGGCCGACGCCGGTCAGGCGATGAGCGTCGGGCTGGCGAACCGCTGGGCGTTCGAATCGCTCGGTCGGATCCTCGACCTCGACGCCCTCGCCGGCGCCGGGCCGGGCGGATCGGGGCACGCGGCGTTCACCGGCAGCCCGGTCGCCGGCTGGCTCGTCCTCGGTGCCTTCACGGTGGCGCTCCTTGCCGCAACGGTGGCGGTCCTCGCCCGGCGGGCGCCCGCCGGGCGGTG
>JAFGPU010000017.1 GCA_016936035.1 Acidimicrobiales bacterium | reverse complement strand
GGCGCCGCGGGGGTCGACATCGGCGGCGGGCTCGAGGTCGACATCGACGTCGCCCGGCCGGCGGCGCTGGTCGGCCTGACCGTCGAGCTCCCCGTCACGGGCCGGGTCGAGCGGCTGCCCCGCACGGTGCGGCGGCGGCTCGATGCGCTTCTGGGGCCCGAGCGCGTGGCGGACCTGTCCGAGATCGTGCGCGAGGCGCTCGTCCGCCTCGACCACGTGCAGCGGCCACTCGTGGGTCGGGGCGCCCCGGGGGGCGTTGCTTCGGCACTGCACCGCACCGTCCTGGCGCACGCCGCCGCGTGCGCTGCGGGCGCGCCCCGGCTGGTCCGGGCCGCGGCGCTGCTCGAGGCGGTGGTGGCGGGCGACGAGGTCGGTCGCCTGGTCGACGGGAGCTTCGGCGTCGACCACGCCAGGGTCGCCGCCGACCTGCTCACCGATCTGGCGGTCGAGGGCGCCCTCGCTCTGCCGGACCGGGCGACCGCCGACCGGCTCGCAGCGACATTGCGTCGCGCCGGCCAGGTCGCGGCCGGACCGGCGGGCCCGGCCCTCGCCGCACTGGCCGCCGAGGTGGGCGATCGCGCCCGCGTGCTCGCCCCGCCGTCCGGGCGCGACGCCGTGGCGGCGGCCGACGGCGCCGGCCACGAGGTGGCCGCCCCGTGCCCGGAGGTGCCGGTCGACAGCCGGTCGTTGCCGGGCGACCTCGCCGAGGCCGAGGTGGCCGGTCGTGCCACCGGCCCGTCCGAGGTCGAGGTGCGCATCGGCGGGTGGGCCGAGCGGCGCTTCGGTCTGTGGGCCCGGGCCTTCGACGCCGCCGACGACACCATCGTGGGCCTCGCACCGTTCCGCCGTCGCGGTCGCGACGCGATCGCCCGCATGATCGTGCCCGCAGACGCGATGCGCCGGTTGGAGGTCGACGTCACCGACCGCGCCGAGATGCCCCGGCCGTCGCCCGCTCTCGCCGGGGTCCAACGGGCCATCCACCTCGGGGTCACCGCCGCCCGGGCCGAGCGGCTCGGCGACCTGCGACACGCCGCGCACCGGTGGCGCCAGTGCGCCCGCACGTGGGACGGCGTCGGCGATCCCGTGCGCGGTGAGCAGGCACTCTCCTACGCCAGGCAGGTCACCGCGCCCACGCCCCACACCTCCGGCCGCGTCATCGCGCCGCTGCTCAGCGACCTCGTCGGCCGGCCAGCACGCTACGCGACATGACATCGCTCTACGGCGTCGTGCCTGGTCGCGGTACCGTGCGGCGATGGCCGATCGACCGCAGAGGTCATGACCTCGCCCGACCGCGACGACCGCGTCCGTGGATGTCTGGCGGCTGGTGCCGTCGGCGACGCCCTCGGCGCCCCCGTCGAGTTCTGGGCCATCGACGAGATCCGGGCCCGGCTCGGCGCTGACGGCGTCACGGACCTGATAGAGGACCCGCCCGCCGTCACCGACGACACGCAGCTGACGCTCTTCACCGCCGAGGGCCTGGTCCGGGCCGCGATCCGCTACCAGGACAAGGGCATCTGCCACCCGGCGTCGGTGGTGCACCACGCGTATCTGCGCTGGCTGCACACGCAGGGCGTCTCCTGGGACACCGCCGGCCGGCGGTTCGGGAGCGACGCACCCGACGGCTGGCTCGTCGGCGAGGGCCGCCTCCGCCGGCGGCGGGCGCCCGGCAACACGTGCCTGTCCGCCCTCAGCTCTGGCGACGCCGGCACGCTCGACGCGCCCATCAACGACTCCAAGGGGTGCGGCGGCGTGATGCGCGTCGCCCCCGTCGGCCTGATGTTCGACGATCCCGAACGGTCCTTCCGCACCGGCTGCGAGCTCGCGGCGATCACCCACGGTCATCCCTGCGCCTGGCTGCCGGCAGGGGTGCTGGCCGCGACCGTCACCCACCTGGTGGCCGGCGACACCGTCGACGACAGCGTCGCGGCCGGGCGGCGCCTGCTCGACCGCCGACCCGGGGCCGCCGACACGGCTGCCATCGAGACCGCCGCCGCCGAGACCGCTGCCGCGTTGGACGCCGCGATCCGCCTCGCCGGCGACGGGTTGCCCGCCCCCGAGCAGCTCGAGCACCTGGGCAGCGCCTGGGTGGGCGAGGAGGCCCTGGCCATCGCCGTCTGTTGCGCGCTGGCGACGACCGATGCCCGGGCGGCGCTGCTCGCGGCGGTCAACCACTCCGGTGACAGCGACTCGACCGCCGCGATCTGCGGCAACCTCGTCGGTGCGGCGTACGGCAGCGACGCGGTCCCGTCCGGGTGGCTCCGGGCCCTCGACGTCGGGGACGTCGTCGAGCAGGTCGCCGACGACCTCTGCGTCGCACACCGGTACGGGCGCGGGGGGACGAGACCGCCGGACGACTGGTTCGCCCGCTACCCGGGCTGGTGACCCGCGACGCGTCGGCGCCTCAGGCCTCGGGGACGATGACCGCCCGGCCCTCGAGCGCCCCGCTGCGCATCGCCTCGTAGGCGTCGAGTGCGTCGTCCAGCGGGTAGCGGTGCACGACCGGCGTGATGTCGCCGCGCTCGGCGAGCGCGATGACCTCGAACAGCTCGGGGATCGTGCCCCAGTAGGTCGTCGACACCGCCACCTCGTAGGGGATGGAGAAGAAGCTGATCGGCAGTGTGCCGCCGCCGATGCCGAGGACGGTGAGGTGCCCTTGCGGACGGACGACGGCGGCGCCCAGCGCCATCGTCGGGTCGATGCCGACGAAGTCGAAGACCGCCTCGGCGCCGCGCCCGCGGGTCAGCTCGCGGATCTCGTCCTCGGCGTCCGGTCCGGACATCACCGCGTCGTGCGCGCCGAGCCGGCGGGCCAGCTCCAGGCCCGAGTCCCGCGTGTCGACGCCGATCACCCGGCACGACGACACCGCCCGCAGGATCTGGACCGCCAGGTGGCCCAGCCCGCCGCCGGCACCGATGACGACCGCGGTCGCACCGGGCACCAGCACGGGCAGGGCCCGCCGGATGGCGTGGTACGGCGTCAGCCCGGCGTCGGTGAGGGGCGCAGCCTCGACCGGATCGAGGTCGGTCAGGGGCACCAGGTAGCGGGCCGCCGGCACGATCATGAAGGGCGCCATGCCCCCGTCCCGGCCGAGGCCGCCCCCGGCGGCGCCGATCTCGGCCTGCCGTTCGCAGTAGTTCTCGACTCCCTGGACGCACGGGTAACAGCGGCCGCAGCCCCACGGTCCGTAGACGACGACGGGCTGGCCGGTGTCGAGGCCGGTCACGCCGGCGCCGAACGCCTCGACGACTCCGGCGTTCTCGTGCCCGAGCGTGAACGGCAGCTCGTAGGGCAGCGCGCCCGGCTCGAAGTCGTGGAACAGGTGCAGGTCGGAGTGGCAGGCGCCCGCGGCGCCGATCCGCACGAGCACCTCGCCCGGCCCCGGCTCCGGCGTGGCGACCTCCTGGAACTGCGGCAGTTGCTTCCACCCGGTGAGCTGCAGCGCCTTCATCGTGCCTCCTCCGACCCGTCACGGCCGCGTGGTCGTCAGGCGCCCCTTACCCGGTGGGGTGGCGGGCGAACCGAAGGTTCCCGGCGCGCCCTCCACGGCACCTCATCGGGTCGCGATGAGCACGGCGTCGACGATGCGGTGCGCGACCGCGCCGGCGTCGACCGCGACGGCGACCCGGGCGTCGCCCGTCCCGCCGGCGTCGACCACCAGTGCACCTCGCGACGGCTCGTCGCCCAGCGTGCAGCGCAGGCGTCGTACCTGCCATGTGAACAGGTCCGGCTCGAGCGCCGCGACCAGGGCCACGGGGTCGTGCAGCGTCGCTCTGCCGCCCTCGAGCCGGCTGGCGACCAGGTCGGCGCAGAACCGGGCGCGCCGGGGTCCGGCCGCCCACCGGGCGAGGTCGGCGCGGGCGAGCGACACCTGGCGCGTGACGGCCAGCGGGACGATCGCCATGTCGACGCCCGAGGCCAGCACCTGGTCGACCGCCGCCGGGTCGGCCGAGGCGTTGAACTCCGCGACGGAAGCATCCGGTGCGGCCGCCCCGATCGTCGCCCCGCCCATCCACACCACCCGGGCGATCGGGCGCCGGGCGCGCAGCGCGCCCGCGACGTCGGTCAGCGGGCCGAGCGCCACGACCTCGCCGCGCACCAGGGGCCGCCCGTCGGCCGGCGGGCCCGGCGGG
>JAFGPU010000151.1 GCA_016936035.1 Acidimicrobiales bacterium | reverse complement strand
CGGTCGGCCGCCTCGTCGTGGAACCGGCGCCGCTTGAGGTAGCGGCTCACGTCGTCGACGTCGACGCTGATGGGCGTCTCGGCGCCCTGGGCCACCGCCGTGGCGGCCTTGCGCAGCACCTTGCCGATCTCGCGCTCGAGGTTCCGGACCCCGGCCTCGCGGGTGTAGCCCTCGACGATCTCGCCGAACGCCGCGTCGGTGATCACGACCTCGCCCTCGCGCAGGCCGTTGCGGGCCCGCTGGCGGTCGACGAGGTGGTCGCGGGCGATGGCGACCTTCTCGTCGTGGGTGTACCCGTCGAGCCGGATGACCTCCATGCGGTCGAGCAGGGGGCCGGGGATGGTCTCGAGCATGTTGGCCGTCGCCAGGAACAGCACGTCGGACAGGTCGAGGTCGACCTCGAGGTAGTGGTCGCGGAACGTGTGGTTCTGTGCCGGGTCGAGCACCTCGAGCAGCGCCGAGGAGGGGTCGCCCCGCCAGTCGGCGCCGATCTTGTCGACCTCGTCGAGCAGGATGACCGGGTTCATGGTGCCGGCCTCCTGCAGCGCGCGGACGATGCGGCCGGCCTGGGCGCCGACGTAGGTGCGCCGGTGACCCCGGATCTCGGCCTCGTCACGGATGCCGCCCAGGGCGACACGGGTGAACTTGCGACCCAGTGCCCGGGCGACGGAGGCGCCGAGCGAGGTCTTGCCCACGCCCGGCGGGCCGGCCAGCGCCACGATGGCCCCGGGGCGCCGCCCGTTGTCGGTGACGGGCTCGATCTCCGCGATGACCGGGATCGTGGCACCGTCGGGGTCGGCGTCGGTTCCGCTCTCGCCGTCGTTGCCGTCGTCACGGGCGGTCGGGCTCTCGTTGTCGTCGTCGCCCGCCTCCTGGTCGGCGTCGTTGCCGGTGCCGGCGGCATCGGCGGCGGCATCGGCGGCGGCCGCGGCTTCGGCGGCGCGCTCGGCCAGCAGCTTGCGCACGGCCAGCATCTCGACGATGCGCTCCTTGACCTCTTCCAGTCCGGTGTGGTCGGCGTCGAGCACGGCACGGGCGCGGGCGATGTCGTAGTCGTCGACGCTGCGCTCGCCCCACGGGATCTCGAACACGGTGTCGAGCCAGTTGCGGATCCAGCCGTGCTCGACGTTCTGTTCGGGCGTGCGCTCGAACCGGTCGATCTCGCGCTCGACCGCCTTGCGGGTGGCGTCGGTGACCGCGCCGGCCTCGACGAGGGCGCTCAGGCGCTGGCGGTAGGTGTCGACCGAATCGTCGTCGTCCTCGCCCAGCTCCTTGCGGATGGCGTCCATCTGCTGGCGCAGCAGGAACTCGCGCTGGCGGTCCTCGAGGCCCTCGGTGACGTCGTTGCGGATCTTCTCGGACAGCTCGTGCTCGGCCAGGGCGTCCTTGGTCCAGCCCAGGACCAGGGTGAGCCGCTGCGAGAGCTCGAGGGTCTCGAGCAGCTCGACCTTGCGCGCGACCGACAGGTCGGGCCACCAGCCGACCATGTCGGCCAGGGCCGACGGGTCGTCGACCCCGCGCAGCACCTCGGTGAGGCGGCGGCCGCCGATGGCCTCGTACAGGGCCCGCAGGGCGGCGCGCAGCTCGGTGGCCTGCTCGCGGATCTCGTCGGTGACCTCGTCGTCGTCGACGGGCGAGGCGTGGACCCACAGGCCGCTGGTCTCGCCGATGACACCCAGGCCGACCTCGGCCCGGCGCGTGGCGCGGATGACCAGGGCGGGCATGCCGCCGGGCAGGTTGCCCCGGTTCTCGATGGTCGCGACCGTGCCGACGTGGGCGTAGCGGCCGTCGGCGTGGCGGGGGACGAGCAGCAGGGTGTCGTCTGCCTTGGCCGCCGCGTCGGCGGCCGCCTTGGCCTCGTCGGTCTCGAGGGCCAGGGTCACCACCATGCCCGGCAGCACGACGTCGTCGGTGAGCGGCAGGACAGGCAGTGTCAAGGTGTCCAGATCGGCCATCAGGCCCTCCTCGAAGCAAAAGTTGTTGAGTAGAGCAATCAACATCGGGGGCCAAGTTCGCATTCCCCACCCAACAAGGTTGAGCGCGTGACGCTCAACACGTGTTCGTTAGCGTTGCTTCCCGTGCTGGCCCAGAGCGATCCCCTCCGAGAGGCATGTGGCGACGACCCGTCGTTCACCTGCGAGCGCGTCTACGACTGGACGGGCAGCGCGGGCTGGGCCGAGGCGGCCGACAAGCTGCTCGACACGCCGGCGCGCATCCTGCTGATCCTGGTCGTCGCGTACCTGGCCAATCTGCTCGTGCGCCGGGCCATCAAGCGCCTGATCGCCCAGATCACCGACCCCGAGGCCCAGGACAAGCTCCGCAGCCTCAAGCGTCGGGCGCCGGTGTCGATCGTCGACACCGGGTCGGTCTCGCTGCGTGCGGCCGCCCGCGCGCAGACGCTCGGCCTGGTCCTGCGGTCGATCGCCACCGCGGTGATCTGGGCGATCGCCGTGACGATGGTGCTGGGCGAGCTGGGCATCAACCTGGGGCCGCTCATCGCCGGCGCCGGCATCGCCGGCGTGGCCATCGGCTTCGGGGCGCAGAGCCTGGTGAAGGACTTCCTCGCCGGCATCTTCATGCTGGTCGAGGACCAGTACGGCGTGGGCGACACCATCGACGCCGGCGAGGCGATCGGAACCGTCGAAGCCGTGACCCTGCGCACCACCCGCCTGCGCGACGTCGAGGGCACGGTGTGGCACGTCCCCAACGGCACCATCCAGCGGGTCGGCAACATGTCGCAGCAGTGGGCCCGGGCCCTGCTCGACGTCGACGTCGCCTACGGCACCGACGTCGACCGGGCCGAGGCGGTCATCAAGAGGGTGGCCGACGACCTGTGGCGAGAGGCGGGCTGGCAGGGCAAGGTCCTCGAGGAGCCCGAGGTCTGGGGTGTCCAGCGCCTCGGTCCCGACGCGGTGTCGATCCGCCTGGTGGTGAAGACGCGGCCGTCCGAGCAGTGGGCGGTGATGCGCGAGCTGCGCCGCCGCCTGTTCGACGCGTTCCGCGACGCCGGCATCGAGATCCCCTTCCCCCAGCGCACGGTGTGGGTGCGCCGCGACGAGGGCTCGTCGCGCGAGGTCGAGGACACCCTCGGCGACAGCGGCGACCCCACCGGCATCTGACGCGACCGAGCGCGCCGGGTGCTCAGCCCTCGGGGGCCAGGTCGACGGTGACGGCGAAGTCGCCGGCGCCCTCGGTGGCGAGCGCGTCGATGCGGCCGGCCGACCGCACGTCGTCGGCCGCCAGCGCCAGCAGCGCCAGGCGCTCGGGCGTGTCGCGCACGACGGCGGCGGTGACCTCGGTGCGCATCGAGCGCTTGGCCTCGCTCTTGACCTTGCGGACCTCGCCGAGCACCGCGGCGGCCACGGCCAGCACGGCCGGATCGGGCTCGCCGCCCGGCGACGTGGCATCGTCGGCGCCGGCGGCCTGGCGCAGGGCGTCGGCCGACGGCCACGGCGACCGGTGCACCGACCCGTCCTGCCACCACGACCACACCTCTTCGGTGACGAACGGCAGGAACGGGGCGAACAGGCCCAGCAGGGTGCGCAGCGCCAGGCCGAGCGCGGTGCGGGCCGACGCGGCGCCGGCGTCGCCCGCCGCGCCGTAGGCCCGGTTCTTGACCAGCTCGAGGTAGTCGTCGCAGAACGACCAGAAGAAGGCCTCGGTGCGCTCGAGCGCCCGGGCGTAGTCGAACCGGTCGAAGGCGGCGGTGGCCTCGGCCACCAGGTCGGCGAGGCCGGCGAGCATCGAGCGGTCGAGCGGCTCGGTCACCTCGCCGGCGGTCGTCGACTCGAGGCCGAGAGCGAACTTCGACGCGTTGAGCAGCTTGATGGCCAGCTTGCGGCCGATCTTGAGCTGCCCCTCGTCGAACACGACGTCCATGCCCGGCCGGCCGTTGGCCGACCAGTAGCGCACGCCGTCGGCGCCGTAGCGGGCGAGCAGCGCCGACGGGTCGTCGGGCGCGTTGGCCGCGGACTTCGACAGCTTCTTGCGGTCGGGATCGACGATGAAGCCGGAGATGGCGGCGTTGGCCCACGGCAGCGCGTCGTGCTCGTAGTGCGACCGCACGACCGTGTAGAAGAGCCAGGTCCTGATGATGTCGTGCGCCTGCGGTCGCAGGTCCATGGGGAACGTGCGCGAGAACAGGTCGTCGTCGTCGACCCAACCGGTGGCGATCTGCGGCGACAGCGACGAGGTGGCCCAGGTGTCCATCACGTCGGGGTCGGCGGTGAACCCGCCGGGCTGGTCGCGCTGGTCGTCGGTGAAGCCGGGGGGCGCCTGCGTGGTCGGGTCGACCGGCAGCGATTCCTCGTCGGCCAGGATGGGCGAGAGGTAGTCGGCGTTGCCGTCCCCGTCGACCGGGTACCAGGCGGGGAACGGTACCCCGAAGAAGCGCTGGCGGGTGATGTTCCAGTCGCCCTGCAGGCCGTT
>JAFGPU010000150.1 GCA_016936035.1 Acidimicrobiales bacterium | reverse complement strand
TACCGGCAGCGGGCAGCCGACACCGACGCTGCGGTGCGGGCCATGGCGCTCGACACGCCCTGCCGTCGTGGCGAGGGCACCGACCTCCGCTGGGTGCTCCTCCACCTCATCAACGAGACGGCCCGCCACGCCGGTCACGCCGACGCCACCCGCGAGCTGCTCGACGGCACGACGGGGGAGTGACGGTGGCGCCGGAGCGACCGGCGGCAACGTGCTGCTCTGCTACATGCCGCAAACGTCGAAAGCCCGCAGGGCGGGCGCCGACGGTGCTCCTAACCTGCCGCCCGTGACCGATCGCATCGTCCGCAACTCGGCCCGGGTCGTCGTCGTCGACACCACGGGCAGCGTGCTGCTGTGCCGCATCGACGACCCGCGCGACACCAAGCCGCCCCTGTGGATCACCCCGGGCGGCGGCATGGAGCCCGGCGAGGAGCCGGCCGCGACCGCTGCCCGCGAGTTGCGCGAAGAGACCGGCCTCGTCGTCGCGCCGGAAGACCTGGGGGCGCCGATCGCCGTGTGCCGGGGCGAGTGGACGTTCCGGGGCCAGCCCCTCTACTCGGTGGACTGGTTCTTCGGCTGGCGGACCGAGCGCTTCGTCCCCGTCGAGGCCGCGCTCACGTCGATCGAGCGCGAAGTGCACGACGGCTGGCGGTGGTGGACCCCCGACGAGATCGACACGGCTCGCGAGCCCGTGCTGCCCGGCGGGCTGGCCGGCGTCGTGCGCCAGGTGATCGACGACGACGCGCCGGCGGCGCCGGTGGAACTGCCGTGGATCAGCGCCTGACGGTGTCAGTGCCCGGCGAGCAAGTTCTTGACGACCGCGATCGTCGACGCCGCGACCAGGATCGTCGCGGCGTAGCCCAGGGCGCGGACGGTGCTCGCCCCCGACGCCCGGGCCACGGCGAAGCCCATGGCGGCGATGAACCCGGCCAGCAGGAGCCGGACGGTGTCCATCTCGGCGCTGGCGGGGAAGACGACGACCGGGACGGTCGCCAGGACCGCCACCGACAGTGCGCCCGCCAGCTGCGCGCCGAGCGCGGCGGCGTCGTGGCGCCGGACCGTGCCCGCTGCCACCAGCCGAGCCGACACCCGGAAGGCGAACCAGTGGGCGAGCGCCAGGCCGACGGTCGTGCCCCACACGATGCCGAGCACGGTGACATGGTCGTCCGCCGTCCGGTCTGCCGTCGCGGTGAGCGCGGCCAGCAGGCACACCGCGACGTACAGGGCCATCGTGTACGCCTCCTTGCGCAGCTCGACGGCCTCCACCGCGCTCGTGGCCCCTCTCGGGCCTGCCGGGCCGGCGACCTCCGACGGCGAGGTCATGTGGTCATCGTGGCACGCCACCGTGACCGACGGTCGGAAGACCTCTACCCCCCCGCACGGTGGTCACCACGACGAGCGGCGCCGCTCCCGGGGGAGCGGCGCCGCTGAACATCCCTCGGCCGAGGATGCGGGTGCGGTGAGGACTACTCCTCGCCGTCCCCGCACTCCTCGTTCTGGAAGTTGTCGATGCGTTCGCTGGCCTGCTCGAACTCGTCGGTGTCGAACTCCTCCTCGAAGGCGGCCATCGCCTCGGGGTCGCTGAAGTCGATCTCGGAGAGTTGCTCGAACGCGTCGAGCATCATCGCCCAGTCGTCGGCGATCTCCGCGGGCGGATCGAGCTCGCGGACGGCGACGAGCGCCTCACCGAAGTTCTCGCTGGTGGGGTCGACGTTCTCGAACCGCTCGTCGAGCGCGTCCATCTTGTCGCAGAAGGCTTCGGCCGAGCCGCCACCACCGCCGTCGTCACCGCAGGCGGCCGCCAGCAGCAGCGCGGGGGCGGCGGCGACGCCGAGCAGGCGACGCATCCGGAACGTGGGTCGGATCGTGGGCATGGTGTCCTTTCGTTCCACTGTCACTGGCGGTGTGGGTCGGGCGCTGCGGCGTCCCGGCGGTGTGGAGCCGGCCGGGGCCACCTCACGGGGCATCCGGCTCGTCGTCGTCGGGAACGACCAGGTCCCACCGGTCGTTGCAGTCCTCGCACCGGTAGACGACCAGGTCGCCGGGTTCCCAGTCGCGCTCGTTCGGCGGGTACGACACGAGGTGCGCCCTGCCGCCGCAGTCGATGCACGTGATGACCTGGTCGACCTCCACCGGGGGCACGCTAGTGCCCGGGGCCCGGCCGACCAGCAGCGGCTACCGGTCCGCCGGCGGCGCCGAGCGTGGCCGCTCCTCGAAGCGGGCGACGCCCGCCGCGAAGTCGTCGGCGAAGATCACCTCGCGGCCGAGGCGGTCCTCGTTGGCCAGCGCCTCGGCCAGCCCGAGGCCGAGGCCGTCGTAGACCGCCCGCCGGTCGTTGACCACGCACCGCCAGGGCGCGGCGGCGATCTGCTGCGCCAGCTCGCAGGCGGCGTCGAGCGCCGTGCCGGCGGGGACGAGCCGGTCGACCAGCCCGATGCGCTCCGCCTCGGTGGCGTCGATCTCGCGCCCGGTGAGGATCAGGTCGAGGGCGCGGCCCAGCCCCACGATGCGGGGCAGCCGGTAGGTGCCGCCGTCGATCAGCGGCACGCCCCAGCGCCGTTCGAGGCACCCGAAGCGGGCGCCGTCGCCCGCCACCCGCAGGTCGCACCAGGCCGCCAGCTCGAGCCCGCCGGCCACGCACCAGCCCTCGACGGCGGCGACGACCGGCTTGGACAGGGTCAGCCGGGTGGGCCCCAGCGGGCCGCTGTCGCGCAGCCGGGGGAGGCTGCGCAGGTCGGCGCCCGCGCAGAAGGCGGCCGTGTCGCCGGTGAGGACGGCGACGCGGGCCTCGTCGTCGCGGTCGAAGGCCACCATCTCGTCGTGCAGACGCTGGGCGGTGGCGCTGTCGATGGCGTTGCGCACCTCGGGCCGGCCGATGCTGATCACGCGCACGGGGTCTCCCATGCACCGAGGATGCCACCCGGTACCGTGCCCGGCGATGCGAGTGGTAGGCGGGATCGCGAGGGGCCGCACCCTGGTCGCACCCCCGGGGGCGCGCACCCGACCGACGAGCGACCGGGTGCGCGAGGCGATCTTCAACGCCCTCTACAGCCGGGGCGGCGTCGAGGGAGCGACCGTGGCCGACCTGTTCGCGGGCAGCGGTGCGCTGGGCATCGAGGCCCTGTCGCGGGGTGCGGTGCACGCCACCTTCGTCGACCGCGATCGCTCGGCCCGCCACGCCATCCGCCGCAACCTCGACGCCTGTGGCTTCGGTGACCGGGCCACCGTCGTGGCGGCGCCGGTCGAGCGCTGGCTGGGCGGGCTGGGCGACGAGGCGCGCTTCGACGTGGTCTTCTGCGATCCGCCCTACGCGTTCGAGGCCTGGCCCGACCTGCTCGTGGCCCTGCCCGCCGAGCTGGTGGTGATCGAGGCGGCGGCACCGGTGGCGCTGGCCGAAGGCTGGTCGATCGCCCGGTCGGCCCGCTACGGCGGCACCTGGGTGGGCTTCGCGGTCCCGCCCGCCGTCCCGCCCGCCGACTCGCCCGCCGACCCGTCCGGCGATCCTCCCGGCGGGCACGGTGAGCGGTGACGGCGACCGGCACCACGCGCGGTGTCAGGGTCCGACAGGTGGTGTCGATTACCGTGTTCTCGTCGGTTCGCTGACCTACGCGTGCCCCTGACCAGGAGCCCCATACGTGACCACCGTCCTCTACCCCGGGTCGTTCGACCCCATCCACAACGGCCACATCGAGATCATCGAAGTGGCGTCGAAGCTGTTCGACGAGGTGGTCGTCGCCGCGGTGCGCAACCCGCAGAAGGGCGAGCCGCTGTTCACCCTCGAAGAGCGCCAGGGGCTGATCGCCGAGGCGACCTCACACCTCGACAACGTGCGCATCACGATGTTCTCCAGCCTGGTCGTCGACCTGGCCCGCGAGGTGGGCGCGGACTTCATCGTCCGGGGTCTGCGGGTCGTCTCCGACTTCGAGTCCGAGCTGATGATGGCGCAGATGAACAAGCGGGTCTCGGGCATCGACACCCTGTTCATCCCCTCGGGCTCGTCGCATGCGTACCTGGCGTCCAAGCTCATCCGCGAGATCGCCCGTTACCACGGCGACATCAGCTCCATGGTCCCGCCCGCGGTCGCGAAGCTGCTGGAGGAGAAGTATCCACGGGGGGACGGATCGACATGATCGACGACGACAACTCCTTCGAGCACAGCTTCGACGCCCGGGTGGCCGAGCGGGCACCGGGAGGCGACGTCGAGGCGATCCTGCGGCACCTCCACGAGGTCATCGACACCGCCCGCCCGGCGCCGCTGTCGACCCAGGTCAAGATCGACCGGGAAGAGGTGCTCGACCTGCTCGACCAGGCCATCGAGCGCCTGCCCGACGAGGTGCGGGCCTCGCGCTGGCTGCTCAAGGACCGCGACGACTTCCTGGCCCGCACGCAGCGCGAGGCCGACGACATCCTGGCCGCAGCCCGGGGCCAGGCCGAGCGGATGGTGCAGCGCTCCGAGGTCATGAAGGCGGCCGAGGCCAAGGCCCGCCGCATCGTCGAGAACGCCCGGGCCGAGGCCAGCCGCCAGCGCAACGAGGCCGACGACTTCTGCGACAAGCGCCTGGCCCAGCTCGAGACGGTGCTCGAGCGCACGATGGCGGTCATCGCCTCGGGCCGGGCCAAGCTGCGGGGCCCGGCGGGCGAGGGCCTGCCGCCGGTGGCCGGGCCGCCCGCCCCGGGCGGCGACGTCAACGGCCACGGCGGGCGTGCCGCGCCCCCGGCCTCGGGGTTCTTCGACCAGGACCGGATCTAGGCGCCGGGGTCGCCACCGGTGGCCCGTGGCCCGGTGGCCGGCCGACCCGGCGCTTCCCGGCGACGCGGCGCCACCATCGTCGGCGGCGCTCGATCCGACCGTCACCACCGGTGCGGTGCCGTGAGCGCCGGCGGCGGACGAAGCGACCGCAGATCGCCGGGGGTTCGTCGCAGTGCGCGCCGGTCCTAGCCTGGACGCCGTGACCCGTCCTTTCGTCGTCCCCACCGGCGAGCTCTTCCGCCACCGGGGCAGCCGCCAGCGGGTGACGCTGGCCGGCCCCCTTCCTGGCCTCGCCCTGTCGGCGAGCCGCCTGACCGGCGACGACGTCGTCGCCGACCTGGTGCTCGAGGCGCAGGGGGAGACGGTCACCCTGGCCGGGACGGTCACCGCCGCCTGGGAGGGGGAGTGCCGCCGCTGCCTCGGACCCACGGGCGGTGTGCTCACCGTCGAGCTGCGCGAGGTCTTCGAGCCCGACGCGGTGGAGGGCGAGACCTACCCGCTCGGCCGCGACGAGGTCGACGTCGAGCCGGCCGTGCGCGAGGCCCTGGCCCTGGCGCTGCCCCTCGCGCCCCTGTGCGCCGACGACTGCGCCGGCCCCGATCCGGACGCCCATCCCGTGGCGATCGAGGCCGACGAGGACGATGACGGCGAGAGCCCGGTCGATCCGCGGTGGGCGGCGCTCGACGTCCTGCGCTTCGACCGGTGACGACCGCCCGGTCGCCGCGCCGTGGTTCGACGGTGACGGCGACGGGCCGCTAGCCTTTCGCTCTCGTGCCCGCCTTGGCGGGCGGTGCCGCGCCCGCTCGCGGCGCCCCACCCGAGACGTTGCAGGAAGACTCCCATGGCCGTCCCCAAGAAGAAGACCTCCAAGGCCAAGAGCCGCAGCCGCAAGGCGAGCGCCTGGCGCCTCGACCGTCCCGCCCGCAGCGTCTGCCCCCGCTGCAACTCCGCCAAGCTGCCCCACGTCGTGTGCGGCAACTGCGGCTGGTACGGCGGCCGGGTCGCCATCGACGTCGACTGAGGTCGGCGATTCCCCCGACGTCACCGTTCGAGAGGGCTCCCTTCACCGTGCTGCCGATCGCCATCGATGCCATGGGCGGCGACCACGCGCCCGGCGCCATCGTCGAGGGCGCCCACAGGGCCGTCGCCGAGTTGGGTGTGCCCGTGGTCCTCGTGGGTCGTCCCGAGGAGCTGGCCGACCTGCGCGGCGACCTCGACGTCGTGGCGGCGTCGCAGGTCATCGGCATGGACGCCGATCCCGCCTCCAGCGTGCGCACCATGAAGGACGCGTCGCTGGTGCGGGCCGCCGAGGCGGTGCGCGACGGGCGGGCCTCGGCCATGCTGTCGGCGGGGAACACCGGGGCCACCATGGCCTCGGCCCTGCTGCGCATGGGTCGCATCAAGGGGGTGTCCCGGCCGGCGATCGCCACCCCCATCCCGGTGCCCGGCTCGACCCCGACCGTCCTGCTCGACGCGGGCGCCAACGCCGAGTGCCAGCCGGCCTGGCTGGTGCAGTTCGCGCTGATGGGGGCGGTGTTCGCCCGGGTGCGCTACGGCATCGACCAGCCCAAGGTGGGCCTGCTGTCGATCGGTGAGGAGGCCACCAAGGGAAGTCCCCTGGTCAAGGAGACCCACGCCCTGCTGGCCGAGCCGGGGGCGCTCGACGCCGCCGGTGCCCGCTTCGTCGGCAACGTCGAGGGGCGCGACATCATGACCGACGCCGCCGATGTCGTCGTGACCGACGGCTTCACCGGCAACGTCGCCCTCAAGACGCTCGAGGGCGGCATGAAGGTGCTGGTGGGCAGCGTGCTCGACGCGCTGGGCGCCACCGAGGTCGCCGGCCCGGCGGTCGAGGCCCTGATGCCGCTCTACGCCACGCTCGACCCCGACCAGACCGGTGGGGCGATGCTGCTCGGGGTCGACGGAGTGTGCATCATCAGTCACGGTTCGTCGTCGTCGACGGCTATCGTCAACGCCACCCGGGTCGCCCACGAGATGATCGAGGCCGACCTGGTCGAGCGCCTGCGTGCGGCCATCGCCACCGGCTGAGCGCCGGTCTCTTCACAAGCGCACAAGCTATGGCCTCGCTACACTGCCCCCGTTCTGAGTTCGTGACCAGGAGTTGTTGAACGTGCCCGCCGAGACCCACGTCGAGCGCAGTCCCCTGGATCGCCAGCAGGTCTTCGACCTGATCCGCGACCGCCTGTCCGACATCCTCGAGGTCGAGCCGTCGACCATCAACGAGGGCGACTCGTTCACCGACGACCTCGACGCCGATTCGCTCGCGCTCATCGAGCTGGCCGAGGCGCTCGAGGAGGAGCTGGGCGAGCGCAGCGTCGGCTTCCGCATCGAGGACGAAGACCTCGAGGACATCAAGACCGTGCGCGACGCGGTCGACTACGTCCTCGCCCGGCTCTGAGGCACTGCCATCCCCCTCCCGGTTCAACGACTCGACGAGCTGGTCGAACGTCTCGGCGTCTCGGTCGAGAGCCCCGACGTCCTCGCTCCCGCGCTCGTGCACCGGTCGTGGTGCGCGGAGAACCCCGGCCACGACTCCAACGAACGGCTCGAGTTCCTCGGTGACGCCGTCCTCGGCGTCATCATCACCGACCACGCCTTCCACGCCTATCCCACGCTCAGCGAGGGCGAGCTCACCGACGTGCGCAAGGCCGTCGTCAACGCGGTGACGCTCGCCGAGGTGGCCGACGAGCTGCGGTTGGGCGACCACCTGCTGCTCGGCAAGGGCGAGGAGCAGTCGGGCGGGCGCGAGAAGCCGTCCATCCTGGCCGACGCGCTCGAAGCCGTGCTCGGGGCGGTCTACGTGTCGGCCGGCATGCAGGAGGCCCACGACCTCGTGATGCGCCTGCTCGGCAGCCGGGTCGCCGAGGCCCACGCCGGTGGCCCCGGCGGGCAGGACTACAAGAGCCGCCTGCAAGAGCTGGCGGCACGGCACTTCGACGAATCGCCCCGCTACGACACGGTGGCCGAGGGGCCCGACCACGCCCGGCGCTTCCACGTGACGGTGGCGGTGGGCGGCGTCGCCCGCGGGGTCGGCGACGGCCGCTCGAAGAAGCAGGCCGAGCAGGTCGCGGCCCGCGACGCGTACACCACCCTGGTGGCCCAGTTGGAGAACGACGATGCCTGAGTTGCCCGAGATCGAGACCATCCGCCGCGGTCTCGAGCGCGAAACCGTGGGGCGGCGCGTCAAGTCGGTCGACGTGCCCCAGGCCCGCGCCGTGCACCGCAACGGCTCGCGCAAGGCGTTCCAGGCCCGCCTCGAGGGCGTGAAGATCAAGAGCGTCGACCGGCGCGCCCTGCTGCTGGTGTTCACGCTCGACAGCGGCGACCTGCTGGTGGCCGACATCGGCGCCACGGGCCGGCTGCAGCGCACCACCCCCAAGGACGAGGTCACCAAGGACACGCAGGTCGTGGTCAGCTTCACCCAGGGCGGCCAGCTGCGCATGGCCGACCCCGAGGGCACTGCCGAGGCCTTCGTGACCACCCCCGACGCCCTCCTCGAAGAGGTGCCCGAGCTGGGCGAGCTGGGCCTCGACCCCGTGGCGTCCCCCGTGTCGTGGACGGCGTTCGCCCAGTCGCTCGTCAACCACCGCACCGACAAGCTCAAGCCGCTGCTGCTCGACCAGCGCTTCGTCGTGGGCCTCGGCGGCCTCTACGCCGACGAGATCCTCCACGACGCCGGCCTGCGCCCCGACCGCGAGGTGTCCACGATCTCCACCATGGAGATCCGTCGCCTCTACCGGTCGCTGGTCGAGATCCTCCACGAGGCGACCAAGCACCACGGCACCTCCACCGACGAGCACCCCTTCACCGACCTCCAGGGCAAGGAGGGCAGCTACCAGGACGAGCTGCAGGTGTGGGGACGCGACGGGCAGCCGTGCCGGCGGTGCCGGCAGACGATCACGCGGCAGCGGAGCGGCGGTCGGGTCACCTACTGGTGCCCGAGCTGCCAGGTCTGACACCCCGCCGCCGGCCCGCCACCGAGCGTGGCATCCACGGCCCGGCAGGGACGCTCACCTAGCCTCGGAGACCGATGTTCCTCAAGTCGTTGACGCTCAAGGGCTTCAAGTCCTTCGCGGAGTCGACCGTGCTCGAGATGCAACCGGGCGTCACCGTCGTCGTCGGGCCCAACGGCTCGGGCAAGTCCAACGTCGTCGACGCCATCGGCTGGGTGCTCGGCGCCCAGGCGCCCTCCGCCGTGCGCAGCCAGAAGATGGAGGACGTCATCTTCGCCGGCACCACCAAGCGCCAGGCGCTGGGCCGGGCCGAGGTCAGCCTCACCATCGACAACGCCGCCGGGCTGTTGCCCATCGAGTTCAGCGAGGTCACCGTCACCCGCACCCTGTGGCGCTCCGGCGACAGCGAGTACGCCATCAACGGGGTGCCCTGCCGGTTGCTCGACGTGCAGGAGCTGTTCAGCGACACCGGCGTGGGCCGCCAGCAGCACGTCATCATCGGCCAGGGCCAGATCGACGCCGTGCTCAACGCCCGCCCCGAGGACCGCCGCCTGATCATCGAGGAGGCGGCGGGGGTGCTCAAGCACCGCAAGCGCAAGGAGCGCTCCGAGCGGCGCCTGGCCGCCACCGAGGGCAACCTCACCCGGCTGAGCGACCTGGTGCGCGAGGTGCGGCGCCAGCTGCGGCCCCTCGAACGCCAGGCCGAGGCCGCC
>JAFGPU010000149.1 GCA_016936035.1 Acidimicrobiales bacterium | reverse complement strand
CCTCGAGGGTCTCCTTCAGGTCGAGGCGGATGATGGCCTCGTCCTCGGCGATGACGACGCGTGTTGCCAAGGGCGTTCCTTTCGATCGGTGTGAACTTCTAGCGCGACTTCGACTCGGCCACGAAGCGGTCGAGCAACTCGTCCTGGTCGCGCTCCAACTTCGCGATCTCCGCCTCGACCTTGGCACGGTGCCGGCGCATCGCCTCGGCATGACGCTCGGCCTGGCGGTGGTCGTGGTCGGCGACGGGGGTCTCGGACACCAGGGCCCGCAGGCGCGCGTCGTCGGCGGCATCGGCGAGGTGGTGGAGCTGTTCGGCGCTGACCTCGAGCTCGCCACGCAGCTGCCGGAGCCGCTCGGCGACCTGGCTGAGGCGCCGCTCGACCGACGACTTGGACATGGGGCGAGTTTAGGGGGTGCGGGACCACCGCCCCTTACGCCCTTCTGTCCGGTCGGCGGGCGCGACGGCCCCGGTCGCGCGCGTCGACCACCCCGGGCGCGCAACCCGGCACCGGCACGGGTACGGTGCGCGGCGATGGCCACCGACGCTTGGGGCATCGACGACGGGTACCACGACGTGGGCGGCACCTGGCACGCCACGTCACCCGACACCCGCGCCGCCTTGCGCGCCGCCATGGGCGACCCCGGTGACGAGGGCGAGCCACCGCATCCCAGCCGGCCACTGTGGGTGGTGCGCGCCGGGGCGGCAGACCAGCTGCTCGGACCGTGCGAGATCGAGCTGGAGGACGGCGACACCCGCCGAGCCGACGACGCGCTGCCCGGCGACCTTCCCATCGGCTACCACGAGCTCCGCCCCCTCGACGGCGGCCCGATCACCCGCCTCGTCGTCACTCCCGGCCGCTGCCACCTTCCGGCCGACCTGCGCACCTGGCTGCTCGCTGTGCAGCTGCCGGCGTGCCGGTCGGGCGAGAGCTGGGGCATCGGCGACCTCGCCGACCTGCGGTCCATCGGCACGTGGGCGGCGGGTCGCGGTGCCGGCATGGTGGCGGTCAGCCCGTTGCACGCTCCCCTGCCGCTCGATCACGTCGAGCCGAGCCCCTACTTCCCCTCGAGCCGGCGCTGGTCCAACCCGCTGGCGTTGCGCATCGAAGAGCTGCCGGGCGCACCCGGCGACGCGACCGTGCGCGAGTTGGCCGCCCGCGCCCGGCGGCTCAACGAGTCGGCCCTGATCGATCGCGACCAGGTGTGGGACCTGAAGCGGCGCGCGCTCGAGGTGCTCTACCGGGACCGGGCGGCGGACCCGCGCGCCGACCGGTGGCGGGAGGACATGGGCGACGAGCTGGAGACCTACGCCCGGTTCTGCGCACTGGCCGAGCACCACGGCACCGGCTGGCGGCGCTGGCCCCCCGAGCACCGCCACCCCGGCCGTCCCGAGGTCGCCGCGTTCGCCGCGCAGCACGCCGAGCGGGTCGCCTTCTGGGCCTGGGTGCAGTACCTGGTCGACGATCAGATGGGTCGGGCCGAGGAGCCGCTGCCGCTGCTCACCGACCTCGCCATCGGCGTCGACCCCGACGGCGCCGACGCCTGGGCGATGCAGGACCTGCTGGCCGGCAGCGTGCGCATCGGCGCCCCACCCGACGAGTTCAACCGCGCGGGGCAGGACTGGGGGCTGCCGCCGTTCGTGCCCCACGCCCTCCGGGAGGTCGCGTACGCGCCGCAGCGGTCGTTGTGGCGTGCCGCGATGGGGCACGGCGGCGGCCTCCGCGTCGACCACGTGATGGGACTGTTCCGGCTGTTCTGGATCCCTAAGGGCGGCGGTCCCGCCGACGGCGCCTACGTGCGCTACCGGGGCGACGAGATGCTCGCCGTGCTCGCCATCGAGAGCGCCCGCGCCGCCGCCGTCGTCGTCGGCGAGGACCTGGGGACCGTCGAGCCCGCGGTGCGCGCCGCCCTCGCGGAGTCTGCGGTGCTGTCGTACCGGCTCGGCTGGTTCGAGGACGCACCCCCGGAGGCCTATCCGGCCCAGGCCCTGGCGGCGATGACGACCCACGACCTGCCGACCGTCGCCGGCGTGTGGTCGGGCGACGATGCCGCAGACCAGCGGGCCGCCGGCATCGACCCGGACGAGGCCGCGCTCGAGCGCCTGCGGGGCCGGCTCGTGGCGTTGACCGGCCTGCCTGCGGACGCACCCGTGGAGGAGGTGATCGTCGCGGCCCACGAGCGTCTCGCCCGAGCCCCCAGCGCCCTCGTCGCCGCCACGCTCGAGGACGCGCTCGCGCTCCGTCGCCGCCCGAACCTCCCCGGCACGACGGACGAGCGCCCCAACTGGTCGACGGCGCTGCCGCTGCCGCTGCCCGAGGTCTTCACGGACCCCCTCGTGTCACGCGTCATCGGTGCCCTGCACCGATGACCGCAGCAGGTCCCGCACCTCGTCGTCGGTCACCTGGGTGAAGTCGCCGTACCACGGTCCGACCGCCCGGAACGCGGGCGGCGTGAGCACACACACCAGCCGGTCCGCGGTCGCGGCGACGGCGGCGGCCGCCTCGGCGGAGGCGACCGGCACCGCGGCGACGACCGCACGGGGTCGTCGCCCCCGGACGACCTCGAGGGCCACGCGCATCGAGGCGCCCGTCGCCATGCCGTCGTCCACGACCACCACGACGCGCCCCTCGAGCGGCACGGGGGGCCGCCCGTCACGCAGGTCGGCCGCCCGGCGCACGAGCGCGGCGGTGTGCCGGCGCGCCAGCTCGTCGACGTCGTCCTCCCCCATCCCGGTCGACGCGATCACGCCCGGGTTGAGCGCCACCGTGCCGTCGTCGGCCACGGCGGCCAGCGCCAGCTCCTCGTGACCGGGCACCCCGACCTTGCCCACCACCAGCACGTCGAGGGGCGCCCCGAGGGCGCCGGCCACCTCCGCGGCCACCGGCACGCCGCCACGGGGCAAGCCCAGCACGACCACGTCGCCTGCCCTGCCGCCCAGGTCGGCGAGCTGCTCGGCGACACGTCGCCCGGCGTCACGCCGGTCGACGAAGGCGGGGGCCATGCCCCCTAGTGTTCCCCGTCGCACCGCCTGCGACACGCACCGGCACCGGCCGCCGATCGGCCGCCGGGCATCGTGCGCGCCGTCTCGTGATGCTCGCGTGCGGGCGGTGGGATTCGAACCCACACTTGCGGCTGTTTGAGAGCCGTGCCTCTGCCGTTGGGCTACGCCCGCGGACGGGTCAGCCTACCCTGCCCTCATGCGCCGCCTGATCCTCGTCGTGACCGCGTTGACGACCGTCATCGCGCTGTACCGCCGCCGCTCGATCGACCGGTGCGAGCGCGAGCTGGGCATCGGCCGGTACGCAGGCGAGCACGCCGGTTGAGCCACCGACACCTCCGACCGCATCACGGTGGCCGCCCGGTCGTACAGGCTCAGCCGAGCAGCGCACCCTCGTGGCGGAGCAGCCACACCTTCGTGTCGAGCCCGCCCCCGTAGCCGCCGAGCGCACCACCGGTGCGCAGCACCCGATGGCACGGCACGACGATCGGGATCGGGTTCGTGGCCATGGCCGTGCCCACCGCCCGGACGGCGCCGGGGTTGTCGGTGGCGACCGCCAGGTCCTTGTAGGTGACGATGGCGCCGTAGGGCACCTGCGAGAGGGCCTCGAGCACCTT
>JAFGPU010000148.1 GCA_016936035.1 Acidimicrobiales bacterium | reverse complement strand
GCAGGCCTCGGCCATGCCGTCGATCGACTCGGAGAGCTGCCACATGGTCTCGGGGTGCTCGGGGTTGCCGAAGTTGAGGCAGTTGACGAGCGCCAGCGGCCGGGCGCCGGCGCACGCCAGGTTGGCGACCGCCTCGGCCACCACCAGGGCGGTGCCCCGCCGGGGGTCGAGGGCGCACCAGCGGTGGTTGCCGTCGGACGTCATGGCGAGGGCCCGCCCGGTGTCGTCGCCGGTGGTGGGGTGCTTGAGCCGCAGGACGCTGGCGTCGCCGCCAGGGCCCTGGACCGTGTTGAGGAAGAGCTGGTGGTCGTACTGGCTGGTCACCCACGAGGTGTCGTAGAGCATGGCGAGGATGTCAGCGCCGGGGTCGGCCGGGGCCGGCAGGGCATCGTCGGCGCTGTCGGCCAGGCGCGCGCTGCGACCCTCGGGCTCGGCACGGGGACGGTCGAGCAGCGGGGCGCCGTCGCTGAGCGACGCCGCCGGCACGTCCCCGAGCACCGCGCCCTCGGGTCGGTCGAGGATGCGCAACCGGCTGCCCTCGGTGACCGTGCCGACGACCGCCGCCGTGATCTCCCAGCGGTCGCAGATGGCGAGCAGCGCATCGAGGTGCTCGGGCTCGACGATGGCGAGCATGCGCTCCTGGCTCTCGCTGGTGAGCACCTCGAACGGCTCCATGCCGGTCTCGCGCTTGGGCACCTCGGACACGTACACGTCCATGCCCACTCCGCCGCGGGCGGCGGTCTCGCTGGTGGCGCAGGTCAACCCGGCGCCGCCGAGGTCCTGGATGCCGACGACCAGGTTGGCGTCGAGCATCTCGAGGCACGCTTCGATGAGCCGCTTCTCCTCGAACGGGTCGCCGACCTGGACGCTGGGCCGCTTGGCGGCGTCGTCGGCGTCGTCGCCGAACCCCGCGGAGGCGAGCACCGACACGCCGCCGATGCCGTCGCGCCCGGTCGTCGACCCGAACAGCACCGCGAGGTTGCCGACACCGGAGGCCCGGCCGAGCACCAACCGCTCGACGGGCAGCACACCGAGGCAGAAGACGTTGACGAGCGGGTTGTCCTGATAGGTCTCGTCGAACACGGTCTCGCCCCCCACGGTGGGGACGCCGACCGAGTTGCCATAGCCGCTGATGCCCGAGACGACACCTTCCGCGATCCAGCGGCTGCGGGCGTCGGACAGGGGCCCGAACCGCAGCGGGTCCATCAGTGCGATGGGGCGGGCGCCCATGGTGAAGACGTCGCGCAGGATGCCGCCGATGCCGGTGGCGGCGCCCTGGTAGGGCTCGATGGCCGAGGGGTGGTTGTGGCTCTCGATGCGGAACGCGACCGCGATGCCGTCGCCCGCGTCGACCACACCGGCGTTCTCGCCGGGACCGACCAGCACCGAGGGGCCCTCGGTGGGCAGGCGCCGCAGGTGCAGCCGGCTCGACTTGTACGAGCAGTGCTCCGACCACATGACGGCGTACATGGCCAGCTCGAGGTGGTTGGGGGTGCGGCCGAGGATGCCCTCGATGGCGGCGGCCTCGTCGTCGGTGAGCCCCAGGGCCCGGTGGATCGGCTGATCGGCGGTCACCCACCTGAGCGTAGGGCACCTGCATCGGAGCCCCTCAGAGCCGCAGGCCAGGTTGCCGCGACCTCACTGGATCGGCACGCGACTCGGGCGTCTCGATGCGGTCGCGCCTGCGCAACGTCGCACCACCGATCTTCGCCAATGCCAGGACGCGATATTCCGAATATGCTGTCGACCCATGGCTCCCCCCCGTAAGCGAACCCCCATGAGCGATGACCACAAAGCCGCTCTCGCCGAAGGCAGAGAGCAGGGCCGTGCCGTGCGGCGCTACCTCGAAGCACTCGAGGCGAACAAGCCCCGCCGCGGGCGCAAGCGCTCGCCGGAATCGGTGAAGAAGCGGCTGGCCACCATCGAGACCGAGATCGCCGACGCGGACCCGCTCAAGCGGGTTCACCTGGTGCAGGAACGTGCTGATCTTCAAGAGGCGCTCGAGGCCACCGAGTCAAACGTCGACCTGGCCAAGCTCGAAAAGGACTTCGTGCGGTCGGCGGCGCCCTACAGCCAGCGCAAGGGCATCACGTACTCGACGTGGCGCGAGGTGGGGGTCCCGGCCGCCGTGCTCGAGAAGGCGGGCATCACCCGCAGCTCGTGACCACCGGCCCAGGCTGCGTCGGCGACGGGCGCGCCGGCGACGCCCGGGTCTGCAGGGCGGCGGGTGGTGCAGCGGTGCCGCAGGCGGGCGGCGACGTTCAGGCCGTGAGGGCGCCGGCGGTCACCAGCAACGAGCGCAGCAGCGGCACGCCGTCGGTCGACCCCAGCAGCGGGTGCGACGCGCGCTCGGGATGGGGCATCAGGCCCACCACGTTGCGTTCGGCCGAGCAGACACCGGCGATGTCGTCGACCGACCCATTCGGGTTGTCGACGTACCGGAACACGATGCGGTCGTCGGCCTGCAGCTCGGCCAACACCTCGGGCTCGCACGTGTAGTTGCCCTCGAAGTGGTTGATCGGGATGGCGAGCTCGGTGCCGACCTCGACGCCGGTGGTCAGCGGCGTGCCCCCGGCCTCGACCCGCAACGTGGTCGGCTGGCACAGGAACTTGAGGCCGGCGTTCTTCTGCAGTGCGCCGGGCAGCAGGCCCGCCTCGCACAGCACCTGGAAGCCGTTGCAGATGCCGACGACCGG
>JAFGPU010000147.1 GCA_016936035.1 Acidimicrobiales bacterium | reverse complement strand
GGCACGTGCGATCTGTGGAACAGCACCTTCGCCTCCGGGATCGACCCCGCCAAGGGCTGCCTCACCGACTTCTCCAGCTTCGGCGCCGGCGGTGCGCTGCCGTTCGCCACCATCCCGCCGGAGGAGATCTACGACCCGGAGGACAACCCGGACGGCTGGCGGTGCACGGTGTGGGAGAGCAACGTGGCGATCACCGGGCGCGACCCCGACACCGGCTTCGCCCGGTCGGGCTACGACAACGAGGGCGTGATGTACGGCCTCGACGCCCTCGCCGCCGGGGTGATCACGGGCGACCAGTTCGTCGACCTCAACGGCGCCATCGGCGGGTTCGACGCCGACGGGCAGCCCGTCCCGGAGCGGTCGGTGGTGGACGACGACCTGCCGCAGCGGGCGTACGAGACCGGGCGCGTCGTCGGTGACCAGGGTGGCCTGCCCGACACGCCCGCCATCCTCGTGAACGTCTACACCGACGAGATGGGCGACATCCACGACCGGGTCCGTGCGTTCTCGATCCTCGACCGCCTCGGTGGCGAGGACGGCGAGACGCCGGCCGCCGTGTCGCTGTGGACGATCGGCCTGCCGGAGGGCAGCAGCCTGATCGCGACGCTCACCGGTGCGCTCGGCGACTTCGCCGCCCAACCGGTCCTGGCCCTCGACGAGTGGCTCACCGCCGCCGAGAGCCACCAGGCGGATCAAGGCGGCTCGTGGCAGGAGGCGCTCGCCGCCAGCCGGCCCGAGGCCGCGGAGTCGCGCTGCGAGCCGGTCGGCGAGGAGGCGATCGTCGGTCCCGAGGCCAACGCCGACCCCGCGTGCACGGCGGCGTTCCCCGTCCACGAGGAGCCGCGCATGGCGGCCGGCGCCCCGCGGGCCGGTGACGTCCTCAAGTGCGCGCTGGTGCCCGTGGACGAGTCGACCGACCTGGCGGCGGCCGACCCCACCGGTGCCCAGCTCGCGCAGCTCGAGGAGATCTTCCCCACCGGGGTGTGCGACTACTCGCGTCCCGGCGTTGGCGCCACCGACCTGGCCGACACGTGGTACGACTTCGGGGCCGACGGCTGAGGGCGCGCGGACGTCGCTACGGTGGCGTCGACCCAGCTCCCCGCTCCGGCCCGGACCTGCCATGCGCCGCACGAAGATCGTCGCCACCCTCGGTCCCGCCTCCGGCTCGCCGGAGGTGATCGGGTCGTTGCTCGACGCCGGCACGGACGTGGTCAGGCTCGGGCTGGCCCACGGCACCCCCGACGAGCACCTGGCGGCCATCGATCTGGTGCGCGAGCTCGCCGCCGAGCGCGGGCGCCTCGTCGGGGTGCTCGCCGACCTGCCCGGACCGAAGGTGCGGACCGGGGCCTTCCCCGAGGGCGGGGCGTTCCTGGCCGAGGGCGCCGAGATCACCCTCGTCGCTGGCGAGGGCGCGAGCGACGAGCGCCAGATCGTCGTCGACGAAGAGCGGCTCGCCGACACCGTCGTGGCCGGGTCGACCATCGTGCTCGGCGACGGCATCGTGACGCTCGAGGTGGTGGCGGTCGACGGCGCAACCGTGCGCGCCCGGGTCGAGACCGGCGGCCGGTTGCAGGGCCGCCCCGGCGCCCACCTGCCGTCCGACCGGTGGCTGCCTCCGGTGCCCACCGACCACGACCTCGACCTCATCGATCGGGTGGGCCGCCACGCCGACTGGGTGGCTGTCTCGTTCGTGCGCACGCCCGACGAGCTCGGCAAGGTCCGTGACGCCCTCGGGCCCGACGGCCCCTGCCTCATGGCGAAGATCGAGACCCGGGCCGCCGTCGACCACCTCGACGAGCTGCTCGCCGCGGCGGACGGGGTCATGGTGGCGCGCGGCGACCTCGGCATCGACTTCCCGATCGAGGACGTCCCCCACCTGCAGAAGCACATCATCCGGGCCAGCGCCGCCCTGGGCCTGCCGGTGGTGACCGCCACGCAGATGCTCGAATCGATGGTGACCTCGCCCAGCCCCACCCGGGCCGAGGCGACCGACGTGGCCAACGCCGTGGTCGACGGCACCGACGCCCTGATGCTGTCGGCCGAGACCGCCATCGGCCACGACCCGGCGCTGACGGTCGAGACGATGGCTCGCATCGCCGCACGCACCGAGGAGCTCGACGCGATCAGCGCCGGGGGCGACGGGCGTGGGCTCGTCGCCCAGCGCTCGCCGTCGACCAGGGCCGTGACCGTCGCCATGGCCCACGCGGCGCTGCGGGCGGCGGACGAGCTCGACCCGGCCGCCATCGTGTGCTGCACCCGGACGGGCTCGACCGCCCGTGCGATGTCGGCGTTGCGCCCCCCGGGCCGGCTGGTCGGGGCCAGCCCGTCGCCCGCCACCGCTCGCCAGCTCACCCTGTCCTGGGGCGTCGAGCCGATCGAGGTCGACGAGTACCGCACCACCGACGAGATGGTGCGCTGCGTGGTCGATGCCGCGGTGCACGCCGGGGTCGTCCGCCCCGGCGACACCATCGCGGTGCTCGCAGGCGCGCCCGATTCGCCCAGCCGCACCACCGACGTCCTGCGTGTGGTCGACGTCGAGTAGCCACGGTGCCATGAACGGGAGACGACCGACGTGAGCGACGGCAGTCGCGTGACACCCTCGGGCATCTGGGTCCAGGAGGTGGGGGAGGGCCCGCTCGTGGTCCTGGTGCACGGTGCCATGGACCGGTCCGGTGGCATGTTGCGCGTGCGCCGCATCCTCCAGTCGACGTGCCGGGTGATGCGGTACGACCGGCGGGGCTACGCCCGGTCGCTGCCGGCCGGCCCGCCCACGTCGTTCGACCAGCAGGTCGACGATCTCGCCGGGCTGCTCGAGGGGCGGCCGGCGGTGCTGGCGGGGCACAGCTTCGGCGGTCTGGTCTGCCTGGCCCTCGCCCAGCGTCAGCCGGACCTGGTGCGCTCGGTGCTGGCCTACGAGGCGCCCAAGATGTGGGCGACGTGGTGGCCCGGCAGCACGCCCGGGGCCCAGGCGATCGCCGTGGGCACCGGCGGTGCCGACCAGGTGCCCGACGCGGAGGAGGTCGTGGGCGACGATGCCCACGGCGAAGCCGCGGCCGAGTGGTTCCTGCGGCGGATGATCGGCGACGCCACCTGGGAGCGGCTGCCCGCCAGCATGCGGGCCGAGCGGCGCGCCGAGGGTCCCACCCTGGTCGCCGAGCTGCGCTCGGTGCGGCCACCGGCGCCGGTGCCGTTCGAGGCGTCTGCCGTCACGGTGCCCGTGGTGGCGGCGTTCGGGTCGCTGTCGCGACCGCACCAGAAGCGCGCGACCGAGGAGCTGGCCCGCACGGCGCCGCGTGGCGAGCTGCGCGAGGTCGAGGGCGCCGGTCACGGCGCGCACCTGACCCACCCGGCCGAGTTCGCCGAGCTCGTGCGCCGGGCGCTCGAACTGGCCGACGAGGCGTCCTAGGGAGGGCCGCGACATGGCGATCATGCGGCGGTGGCGGCAGCGACGGGCCGGTCGACCGGTCGCGTTCGTGCTGTCGGGCGGTGGCAACCTGGGCGCGCTGCAGATCGGGATGCTGCGCGCGCTGGCCGAGCGGGGCGTGACCCCCGACCTCGTGCTCGGGTGCTCGGTGGGTGCCATCAACGGCGCCGCCCTGGCCGAGGACCCGTCGCCGGCCGGCATCTCGCGGCTGGAGCAGCTGTGGGGCGAGCTCGACGGCGAGGACCTGATGCCCAGCGGGTTCCTGCCCCGGGCGGTCAGCCTCGCGCGCAAGGGCGAGGCCATCCACGACAACGCCGGGCTGCGCCGGGCGCTCGAGGAGCAGCTCACCGCCCGCACCTTCGAGGATCTCGCGGTCCCGTTCGAGTGCGTGGCCACCGACGTCCTCGGCGTGCGCGAGGTGTGGTTCCGGCAGGGCCCGTTGATCGAGCCGATCCTGGCGTCGGCGGCCCTGCCGGCGGTCTACCCGGCGGTCGAGATCGACGGCGTGCGCTACCTCGACGGGGCCATCGTGGATGACGTCCCCATGGGGCGAGCCGTCGAGCTGGGGGCGCGCACGGTCTACGTGCTGCAGGTGGGCGCCTTCTCGCGCCCGCGCCCCGAGCCGCGCCGTCCCCTCGACGTCGCCATCCAGTCGTACTGGATCGCCCGGCACCACCGGTTCAAGCGCGAGCTCGAGTCGATGCCCGCGCACGTCGACGTGCACCTGCTGCCCACGGGCCAGACGCCCGCGATGCGCTACAACGACTTCACGCGGTCCGCGGAGCTGATCGCCGCCGCCTACGCCGCATCGACCGACTACCTCGCTGGCCGGCCCGCGCGGCCAGAGATGCCCGCGGGCGCGCCGGGCTCCACGGGCGAGGCCGACGACGGCGACGGCGACGGCGATGCGGTCGAGGTCGAGGTCGGTGCCGGCGATGGTGCTGCCGACGAGCTCGGCGCGTCGGGCGCGGAAGACCCCGGACCGCGTTGACGGCCCGGGGGTGTGTCGGGCACCGCAGGAAACCGGCGGCGGGCACACCAGAATGGCGGCGATGACCGACTCGCCCGTGAACCTCAGCCCGACCGGCCCGCCGGAGACCGTGCTCGACGACGAGCCGGCCGAGGCCCTCGCCGCCCTCGATGCCGCGCTAGCCCGGCCCATCGCCGACCAGCGGCAGGCGGTGGCCGCCGTCGTGGCCCGCTGGCCGCGGTTCATCGACGCCTGGGCCCAGCTCGGCCAGCTCGGGCGCGACGACGTCGAGTGCTACGCCTACCACCGCGTCGGCTACCACCGGGGCCTCGACCGGTTGCGGGCCAATGGCTGGCGCGGCTCGGGCTATGTGCGGTGGCGCCACCCGCAGAACCGCGGGTTCCTGCGCGCCCTCGACGGCCTGCGTGCCGCCGCCGAGGCGATCGGCGAACGTGACGAGGCGGAGCGCTGCGCGACGTTCCTGCGCCAGCTCGAGCCGGAGTGGCCCCCGGCGCGCGGCTGACCGCCGGGATCGCCGGGGCCCCGATCGCTGGGCCCGCGACCGCCGCCATGTGGTGCCGCCGGTCCTGCGTGCGCGCCGCCGACCTCACGGTGGCGGCGCGGTGGACTCCCGGACCACCAGCTCGACCGGTAGCTCGACCACCGCGTCCGGGGCGCCGTCGAGGAGGAGGCGGGCGGCCGTCTCGCCCTTGGCGACCAGCGGCTGGTGCACGGTCGTGAGCGCGGGCGCGGTCGACGCGGCGGTCGGCGTGTCGTCGAAGCCGACGACGGAGAGCTCGTCGGGGACCGAGATCGCCCGGTCGCGTGCGGCGTCGATGACACCGGCGGCGAGCTCGTCGCTCATCGCCACGACGGCGGTGGGGCGCGGGGACCGGTCGAGGATCCGGCCCCCGACACGGCGTCCGGCCTCACGCCGGGTGCCCTCCTCGTCGGCGCTCTCGACGACGACCGAGTCCCACGGGAGACCGGCGTCCTCGACGGCGTCGCGGATGCCGCCGAGGCGGGCCGGCCGCAGCGCGCCGCGCTCCGGCCGGCCGGGGCGCCCCTCGTGGTGGTGGCGCGGGAACGCCGCCACGGCCAGTCGCCGGTGACCGAGCGTGATCAGGTGCCGGGTCGCGGCGCGGGTGCCGCCCCGGTCGTCGATCCCCACCCGGCAGGCGGCCCGGGTCGACCCGCCGTCGACGGTCACGAACGGCAGGCGGCGGGCGACGAACGCCGCGATCCGCTCGTCGTCGCTCGCCTCGCAGAACGAGACGAGGCCGTCGACGGCGGCCTCGGCGAGGACACCGGCGTCGGGGTCGTCGACGCGGAGGCGGGGGAGGAGGGCCAGGCTGGTGCCCGCGTCGTCGAACACGGTGGCGAGCCCGGTCACGAACAGCACGGCCGCCGGGTCGGTGAACATGTACGACAGCGGTTCGTCGTAGACCAGTCCGACCACGCCTGTGCGCCCGCGCCGCAACCCGCGGGCGACGGGATCGGGGCCCGGGTAGCCCAGGTCCTCCGCAGCGGCCAGGATGCGGTCTCTCAGCTGCTTCGACAGCTGGTCAGGGCGGTTGTAGGCGTTGGAGACGGTGGTCCGCGAGACGCCGACGGCCCGGGCGACGTCGGCGAGCGTCGGAAGGCTCATGGAAAACATCTTGACCGATTCAGACCCGGTTGGGACACTCGTGCTCTGAATCGATACAGAGTCGCCACAGAAGCTCGATCCACGAACGGGCGCGGTCCGGACGGTCAGCCGGCACGCGCCAGCAGGAGGCCACCATGACCATCCACCCACCCTGCGAGGAGACGGTCCTCGCACCCGCACGCGCGCCGGCGGCCGGCACCGAGCCGGCGAACACGATCGACCCGGCGACCGACGCCGCCGAGGGCTGGCAGGCTCTCGCGCTGGCAACGCTCGGCCGGCAGCTCACGCGGGCCGAGCTCGACGTCGCTGCCACGCTGCCCGCCGAGCACGCTCTCGACCGGCTGTTCCCCGGCCTGCCCGACGCCGCCCGGCACGAGGCGCTGTGGGCGCTCGGCTAGACGCGCCGGAGAGGCCCCGGCGCGGTCACGTGCCGAGCTGCGCGAGCAGGGCGTCCGTGAACGCGGGCAGGTCGGCCGGCTTGCGGCTGGTCACGAGCGTGTTGGGACCGTTGGTGTCGACCACGACCTGCTCGTCGACCCACTCGGCGCCGGCGTTGCGCAGGTCGGTCTGCAGGCTGGGCCAGCTCGTGAGACGGCGACCGCGCACGACGCCGGCCTCGATCAGGGTCCACGCCGCGTGGCAGATCGCGGCGACGGGCTTGCCGGCGTCGAAGAACGAGCCGGCGAAGCGTACGGCGGGCTCGTGGGTGCGCAGCAGGTCGGGGTTCGCGACCCCGCCCGGCAGGACCAGGGCGGCGAACCGACCGACGTCGGCGTCGGCCACCACCAGGTCGACAGCGAACCGCTCGGCCTTGTCGAGGTGGTCGAAGGCCTGGGCGTCGCCGCCCTGCGGGGCCACCAGCACCGGCCGGCCACCGGCCTTCTCCACGACCTGCCACGGTTCGGTCAGCTCGACCTGCTCGGCACCCTCGTTGGCCACGAGGAAGGCAACTTCGGCTCCTGCGAGATC
>JAFGPU010000146.1 GCA_016936035.1 Acidimicrobiales bacterium | reverse complement strand
GTTACGGGATACTCCCCTTCGGAGTGGTTGCATCGAGGCTACCGAGAGCGACTCCCATCACCAACCTCCGATGTCCGACCCTCACCCGGCGAGGGGCGGGTCCAGCCGGGCGAAGCCCTCCTGCCGCCGGTACGGGAAGTGCGGGTAGGGCGCCGTTCGTGCGCTCGCCGCATCCAGCCGGGCGATGTGCTCGTCGTCGAGGCGCCAGCCGACCGCGCCGAGGTTCTCCTTCAGCTGCGCAGCGTCACGAGCCCCGACGATCACCGATGCCACGGTGGGCCGGGTGAGCAGCCAGTTGAGGGCGACCTGCGGCACGGATCGGCCGGTCTCCGCGCTGATGGCGTCGAGCTCGTCCACGACGTCGTAGAGCAGGCCGTCGTCGACGGGTGGGCCGAAGCGTGCCGTCTGGTGGAGGCGGCTCCCGGGCGGGATCGGCTGCCCGCGCCGGATCCGGCCGGTGAGCCGCCCCCACGCCAGCGGGCTCCAGACCAGCGCCCCGACCCCCTCGGCCGCGCCCAGCGGCATGAGGTCCCACTCGTAGTCGCGCCCGACGAGGGAGTAGTACACCTGGTGGGCGACGTAGCGGGGCCAGCCGTGTCGCTCGGCGACGGCGAGCGCACGCATCAGCTGCCAACCGGAGTGGTTCGACACGCCGACGTAGCGGACCTTGCCCGACCGGACGAGTCCGTCGAGCGTGGACAGGACTTCGTCGACGGGCGTCGACGCGTCGTGGGCGTGGAGCTGGAAGAGGTCGATGCGGTCGGTGCGCAGCCGGCGTAGCGCCGACTCGACGCTGGAGATGAGCCGTGAGCGGGACGTGCCGGCGTCGTTGGGCCCGTCGCCCATCGGGAGGCCGGCCTTCGTCGAGATCAGGACCTCGTCGCGGCGGCCCTCGAGCGCAGCGCCCAGCACCTCCTCCGAGGCGCCGTCGGAGTAGACGTCGGCGGTGTCGAAGGCCGTGACCCCCGCCTCGAGGCACATGTCGACGAGCGTGCGCGCCTCGGCGACGTCGGTGGTGCCCCAGGCGCCGAACAGGTCGCCCCGGCCGCCGAAGGTGCCGGCGCCGAAGCTCAGCACCGGCACCCGAAGTCCGGATCGACCGAGGGGGCGGTAGTCCATGGTGGTTCTCCTAACGGGAGGCGTGTGTCGTTAAGGACGCTACCGACTCTTCCACCTAATGGCACGCAAGTCCCGTTAGTCTGGGACGCATGACCTCCATGGCGCGCCCGGGTGGCCGCACCGCCCGTGTCCGACGGGCGGTCCTGCGTGCCACCGGCGACCTGCTCGCCGAGGTGGGGCTCTCGGGGACCGACCTGGCGACCGTGGCTCGGGACGCCGGCGTCGGGAAGTCGACGGTGTACCGCCGGTGGGGGAGCACTCCGGCGCTGATCGCCGACCTGCTCGTCGAGATGGCCGACGAATCCTCGCCCCGTTCGCGCACCGGATCGCTCACCGGCGACCTACGGGCCAACGCGCTGCTGGTGCAGACGACGCTCGACGATCGACGGCAGGGCCGCCTGTTCGCGGCGATCATCGCGGCGGCCACCACCGACCCCGACACGGCGCAGGCGCTGGAGCGCTTCTACGACACCCGCATCACCGAGTGGTCGCCGTGCGTCGACGAGGCGGTCGAACGCGGGGAAGCGCCCGCCGGGACCGACGGCGTCACCGTCATCCGGGCCGTGTCGGCACCGCTCTACTACCACCGGCTGACGCGCGCCGATCCCATCGGCCGTGACCGCGCCATCCTGGCCGCCGACGCCGCCGTCGCAGCGGTCGTCGCCGGCGTCTTCGCCTGACGTGGGCTTCCGGCGCTGCTCTGTTGCAGTGGCCGCAACACAGCAACGCCGGTATCGGATCATGCCGCCGTTCCATCGATTCTGGTTGATGCATCGAGCCAGTTTGATCTATCGTCGGACCCGTGAGCCCGTCACCGAGCGACGCCGACCGCGATGCCGACCGCGAGCCGCCGGCCTTCGTGCAGCTCGCCGGACATCGGCTGCGGTGGCGGCTGCTGAGCGAGCTGGGCCGCAGCGATCGCCGGGTGCACGAGCTGACCCAGCTGGTGGGCGAACCGCAGAACGTGGTCTCGTACCACCTGGGCAAGCTGCGAGAGGCCGACCTCGTGTCGGCGCGGCGAAGCTCCGCCGATCGACGGGACACCTACTACTCGATCGATCTCGCCCGCGTCGGTTCGTCGCTGGCAGCCACCGGCGCCGCCCTGCACCCGGGGTTGCGTCTCGCCGCGCTCTCGCCCGATCTGGCACAGCCGGGGCCGCCCCGGGCCCGGGTGCTGTTCCTCTGCACGGGCAACAGCGCGCGCTCGCAGATGGCCGAGGCGTTGGCCTCGGCCCGCTCGGGCGGCCTGGTCGAGGCCCGCAGCGCCGGCAGCCACCCGAAGCCCGTTCATGCCAACGCCGTACGGGTCCTGCGCGAGCGGCATGGTCTCGACATCGCCGAGTTCCGGTCGAAGCATCTCCGCGTGTTCGCCCACGAGCGGTTCGACCAGGTCGTCACCCTGTGCGACCGGGTGCGCGAGATCTGCCCCGAGTTCCCGGGCCGACCCCGGACCGCCCACTGGAGCATCGCCGACCCAGCCGCTGGTGGCGATGACGCAGCGACCTATCCCGCCTTCCAGCAGACGGCCTCCGAGCTGGAGACGCGGATCCGGTTCCTGATCACCAGCCTTCTCCACCCTGCCGAGCCAGTCCCGGCCTGATCGAAGGAGCAGCCATGTCCGAACAGCAGATGGTGAACGTCCGCTACATGGTCGATGACGTCCAAGCGTCGATCGACTTCTACACGAAGCACCTCGGCTTCGAGGTGCGGACCAGCGCGGCGCCCGCGTTCGCCGACGTCACACGCGGCAACCTGCGACTGCTCCTGAGCGGCCCGGCCAGCTCCGCCGGGCGGGCGATGTCGGACGGAGAGACGCCGGGCCCGGGCGGGTGGAACCGCATCCACCTGATCGTCGACGATCTCGACGCCGAGGTCACGCGCCTCCGTGACGCCGGGCTCAGTTTCCGGAACGAGACGGTGACCGGGCCGGGTGGCAGCCAGACCCTGCTCGAAGACCCCTCGGGCAACTTCGTCGAGCTGTTCCAGCCGGCAGGAAGGTGATCGCCTACCTCGGGCCTCGGGCGCGGGCGATGACCTGAAGCCATCGTCGGTGGGTCGCCCGCTCGGCGCTGCTGATCACCTCGAACCCGGCCTCGTCGAGCAGGGCGAGCAGCGCATCGGGACGGTGGTAGACGAACCAGCGCCGGAGCGCTCCCGGCGGTGCCTCCGCCCGGTCGTGCACAGGTTCCTGCGCCGGCGGTGTCGCCCGGCGGTCGTTCACCGGCTCCCATCCCTCGTGGTCGCCGATCGCGGTCGAGAGTCCGAGGACGCCGTCGGCGGCGAGGCACCGGCGCCAGCCTCGAACGGTGGCTGGGACCTCCGCTCGCGGCACGTGCAGCAGCGCGGCGGCCGACCAGATGCCGTCCACGGCGCCGTCACGGAAGGGCGGGTGCCGCATGTCGGCCAGGGCGACGGGCGTGCCGGCCCTGTGCGTCCGGGCCGCCATCCCCTGTGACGCGTCGAGGGCGGCGACCCGCAGCCCCGCTGCCGCGAACACCGCGGCGTCGCGCCCCGGCCCGCAGCCGATGTCGGCCACCCGGCCACCACGTCGTACCCGCGCGACGAAGCGAGACCTGAAGCGCACGAAGTCATCGGGCAGATCCGTGGTGCGCCGGACGTAGTCGTCGACGATGTCGTCGTAGGCACGCGCGGTCGTCGCGCGCGCGTCGGCACTGGCCACCATCGTCAGAGCATCGCACCGCGCTCGGCCGGCCGGGGCGCGTGGGGGTTATCCGCCACCCGACCCGCACGAAGTTGGCGGGTTCTCCCGACGTCGGACGGTCGCCCGGATCCATACGTTGTTCCCGACAGCTCGTCCACGAGGAGGCTCCGATGGCGACCCCACCCGCCACATCCCTGTACGCGAAGTACGCGGCCGGCGCCGCCGAGAGCTACGAGCGCCACTTCGTTCCCGCCATCGGTGAGCCGGTGGCCCGCCGCTTGATCGACACCGCCGAGCCCGCACCGGGAGAGCGGGTGCTCGACGTGGCGTGCGGCACCGGCGTCGTCAGCCGTCTCGCCCGGCAGGCCGTCGGCCCGTCGGGCACCGTCGCCGGCCTCGACGCCAACCCCGGAATGCTCGAGGTGGCCCGCATCAGCTCGGCTGACGACATCGACTGGCACGAGGCGCCGGCCGAGGACATCCCGGTGCCCGATGCCTCGGTCGACCTGGTCCTGTGCTCCATGGGGTTGCAGTTCTTCTCCGACCGGGACCAGGCAGTGCGGGAGATGCACCGGGTCCTCGCACCTGCCGGGCGCGCCGTGTGGTGCACCCCGGGGCCGACACCGCCCCTCTTCCAGGCCATCGACGAGGCCCTCACCAACCACATCGGACCGGGCGCGTCGATGTTCGTCCATGCCGTGTTCGCACTCCACGACCCCGACGAGGCACGCCGGCTGATGGAGACGGCCGGCTTCGACCGCGTGCGCGTCGAGACCACCACCGTGCCGCTGCGCGTGGCGCCGCCCGCCGACTTCTTCTGGCAGTACGTCCAGAGCACGCCGCTGTCGGCCGTCGCGGCGGAACTCGACGAAGCCGAGCGGGCCGCGCTCGAAGCAGAGGTCGTCGAGCGCTGCGCACCCTTCGTCGACGGCGATGTCTCGGTCATGGAACCAGGGCTGCTCGTCACCTCCGCAGCCCGCGCCGGGTGACGCGCCCGGCGCCGACGGTCGATCAGCGAACGATCAGCGGGAGCCGCTCCCAGCCCCGTACGGTCGAGGTGGGCGCCAGGGCGCTGTCGTCCAGGTCGACGTCCCACTCGGGGAAGCGGTTGAGCAGCTCGTCGAGGGCCACCCGTCCTTCGAGGCGGGCGAGGTTGGCGCCCAGGCAGAAGTGGAGCCCGTAGCCGAAGGTCAGGTGCTGGATGTCGTCGCGACGGATGTCGTAGACGTCGGGGTTCTCGTACCGGCGGGGGTCGCGGTTGGCCGACGCCATGAGCATCAGGATCGGGCTGCCGGCGGGGACGGTGGTGCCGTGGTACTCGACGTCCTCCATGACGTAGCGGGCGGTGGCGTGGCCGGTGGGCTCGAACCGGAGCGTCTCGTCGATGACGTTCGGGAGCAGCGAGCGGTCCTCGCGTACGGCGCGCCGCTGGTCGGGGTGCTCGGCGAGCACCTTGGCGAGCCATCCGATCAGCCGTCCGGTGGTCTCGTTGCCGGCGCCGGCGAGCACGGCGGTGTAGGTGAGCACCTCGTCGCGGGTGAGCGTGCGGACCTGCCCGTCCTGGTCCTCGAACTCGGCCGTGAGCAGGTGGGTCATGAGGTCGTCGGAGGGATGCTTCGCCCGCCAGTCGATGTACTCCTCGAACAGGGCGCCGCTGGCGACCTCCTCCTCCTTGATCGCCATCGGCTTGCCGGGCTCGGTGCGGAGGTTGGCGTCGGTCTTGTCGCGCACCGC
>JAFGPU010000145.1 GCA_016936035.1 Acidimicrobiales bacterium | reverse complement strand
GTCGAGCGCGCGTCGCACGCCCGGCCGGGCGGCGCGCCGCCGGCGGTCGAGATCGTGCCCGTCGATGCCGCCGATCGCGTCATCGAGCCCCGTCGCGTCGACTGCCCCGTCCCTCCGGAGCTGCTGCGCCCGCCCGGCGCGTGGTGACCGTACCGGCCCACGCGACCACGCACCGAGGTCGACGGGTCCGAGGTGGCGCGGCTTCGGTAGCGTCGGCCGCCATGGGGGAGATCGTCGAGTTCCCGAGCAACGGTGGCAGCGCCCAGGGGTACCTCGCGGTGCCCGGCAGCGGCAGTGGCATCCCGCTCGTGGTGATCCAGGAGTGGTGGGGCCTGGTGCCCCACATCACCGAGGTGTGCGACCGCTTCGCCGCCGAGGGGTTCGTGGCCCTGGCGCCCGACCTCTTCCACGGTGCGACCACCACCGAGCCCGACGAGGCCGGCAAGCTCATGATGGCCCTCAACGTCGACGAGGCGGCGAAGGACATGGCCGGCGCCGTCGACAAGGTCGCCGAGGTCGCCGGCAGCCACCGGGTCGGCGTCACCGGGTTCTGCATGGGCGGCGGGCTGGCCCTGGTGGTCGCCACCCAGCGGCCCGACAAGGTCAAGGCGGCCGTGCCCTGGTACGGGCTCATCCCGTGGCCGAACGCCGAGCCCGACTGGTCGCAGCTCGACGCAAAGGTGCTCGGCCACTACGCGGGCGACGACGCCATGTTCGGTCCCGACAAGGTCGCCGAGCTGCAGAAGACGCTCGACGACCTGGGCAAGGACGCCCGGCTGCACGTCGTGTCCGGCGCCGATCACGCCTTCTTCAACGACACCCGCCCCGAGGTGCACAACCCCGAGGCCGCGCAGGCGTGCTTCGCGGAGACGGTCGAGTTCCTGCGTGCCGAGCTGGGGTGATCCGATGAACGGGCGGGCCCGGTGACCGACGTCGTCCGGCGCTACCTCACGCTGGGCCTGCGCCTCGGGCGGCACGTCGACGGCTTCGTCGACGCCTACTACGGGCCGCCCGAGGTGGCCGCACGCGTCGACGCCGAGCCGCTGCGGTCGCCGACCGAACTGCGCTCCGAGGCCGCGCGCCTGATGGCAGACCTCGACGGGGGAGACGGCGCCGGCGAGCTCGGCGTCGACCGCCGGCGGTGGATCAGGGCCCAGGTGCGGGGGTTGTACACCAGCGCCACCAAGCTGGCCGGACACCCCATCGGCTATCTCGACGAGGTCGAGCAGTGCTACGGCGCCCGGCCCGCGCCAGTGCCCGAGGACACGTTCGCGGCGGCCCACCGGCGTTTGGATGCGGTGCTCCCGGGCGACGGGCCCCTGCGCGACCGCTACATCGCCTGGCGCGAGGCCCATGCGGTCCCCGTCGAGGCGCTGGAGCCCGCGATCCGGTCACTCGCAGGCGACCTCCGCGAGCGCACGCAGCGCCTGTTCGGGCTGCCGGACGGCGAGCACGTCGACTGGATCTTCGAGACGAACAAGCCGTGGTCGGGCTTCAACTACTACGAGGGCGACCTGCGCAGCCGGGTCGCCATCAACGTCGACCTACCGGTGCTGTCGCTGTCGCTGGGGCACCTCGTGGCCCACGAGGCCTACCCCGGCCACCACACTGAGCACACCCGCAAGGAGGTGGGCCTCGTGCGCGGGCGGCGCTGGGAGGAGGAGACGATCTTCCTCGTCGGCACCCCCCAGTGCACGATGGCCGAGGGCCTGGCCGACCTCGGCGTCGAGGTCGCGCTCGGACGCCGGCCGGAGCCGATCGTGGCCGAGCACCTCCGGCCCCTGGGCGTCCGCTACGACGCCGAGGTGGCCGCCGGCGTCGCGGAGGCGGCCGAGTCGCTGTCGTGGGTGCGGTCGAACGCCGCGATCCGCCTCCACGACGAGGGCGCGCCCGCCGACGACGTGGTCGCCTACCTCGAGCGGTGGGCGCTGCTGCCGAGGCCACGCGCCGAGAAGGCCCTGGCGTTCATGACCGATCCGACCTGGCGGGCCTACAGCCACTGCTACACCGAGGGTCTGCGCCTGTGCCGTGACCACGTCGGCGGCGACCCGGCGCGGTTCGAGCGGCTCATCACCGAGCAGGTCCTGCCCGACGACCTGGCGGTGGCCTGACCCGGCCCTGACGTCGGACACCGGCCCCCGTCCGGGCTGCGCCGACCAGACGCTCGTGGTCCGGGCACTAGATTGTCGGCCGGTCCGGTCAGGTTCGGGCGACGAGGCAGGCGGGCACATGGGCGAGGCACTGGGCATCGATCTGCGCGCGGCGGCGTGCGCCGCGGCGCGCTGGCGCGCGGGCACGGTCGAGGGGTGCTCGCTCGGCGATGGCGGCCCGACGGCGACGGCAGCCGACCTGGGGGCGACCGGCACGCCCGGGCAGGCCGTGGACGCAGTGACGGCCACCGTCGCGCTGCTGCGGGCGGTGGCCGACCGGGCCGGTGGGCGCACGCCCGGGGACGCGGTCGCGGTCGCCTACGCGCTCACGCCCGACGACGGCCCGCGGGCGCTCGCCGACCGGGCGGTCGCGGTCGCGTTCGGCGAGGCGTCCGGTGTGACGTCCGGTGAGTCGCCCGGCCAGGCGTTCGTGGTCGCCCGCCCGGTCGCGGTCGCGGCCCGTGTCGCCGCTGGTGGCCCGGACGCGAGGGACGGTGTCGTCGCCGTGCTCGACATGACCGGGGGCGCGGTCGACGTGGCGCTGGTCCGGGTCGATCGTCACGGCTTCGACCTGGCCGGACCGGCGCGCACGCTCGGCGCCCCCGACGACGACGCCGACATGGCGGCCCACCTCGACGGCGCCGTCGACGTGCTCGACGAGGTCATCGCGGGCGCGGGGCTGGGCCGCGCCGACATCCGCGCGGTGAGGGCGGTCGGCGACCCCGCGTGGCTGGCGCAGCTCGCCGTCCAGGTCCGGGTGGCGACTGGCCTCGACGTGGCGGTCGACCCCGAGCCCGAGGTCGCGGCAGCGATGGGGGCGGCGATCCTCGCCGCCGGGCCCGACCGTCGGGGTCGCCGCCTGGCCGGTGGCGTCGCCGTCGTGGGCAGCGCCGCCGCGCCTCTCGTCGCCCCGACGCCGGTCGCCGGTCCCGAGGTGGGGGCGACGGCCGGGCGCGCGATCTCGCCGGGCGGCGGACCCGCCGACGCGCTGGGCGACGCGCTGGGCGCTGGGCTGCGCGATGGGCTCGGCCACCCGTCGGGCGACGGTCCCGGCGCCGCGCTGGGAGAGGCCGTCGGCGACGGCCTGGCCGACGGCGCCGGGGCCCGCTTCGGCCGCCTGGCCGACCGGACCGGCGCGCCGGACGGGACGGTCGGCGGCGCAGCGGGCGAGGCTGTCGGCGCGTCCGCCGGTGGCCCTCCGGGCGGCGCCACGGGCGCGGCCATCGGTGGCGGTGGGG
>JAFGPU010000144.1 GCA_016936035.1 Acidimicrobiales bacterium | reverse complement strand
CTCGACACCGTGGCGTCGACCGGGGTGACCTATCCCACCTTCGACGACCCGGACGCCAGCGCTCTCACCTACTTCGGCGGCCTGGCGATGCCCACCACGGTGTTCATCGACGCGGGCGGCGAGGTGGTCGACGTCCACAGCGGGCCGCTCACCGAGGACGAGCTGCGCGACCGGATCAGCGACCTGTTCGGGGTCGCGGCGTGATCGCCGCCCTCGGCCCCGACCAGGCGTGGGCCTACTACCTGGGCCTGGGCATGGTGGCCACGGTGAACCCGTGCGGCTTCGCCATGCTGCCCGCCTACCTGTCGTACTTCCTGGGGCTCGACGATGCCGAGGCCGAGGTCCCGCGCGCCGGCGTCGCCCGGGCCATGCGGGTGGCCGGCGCCGTCGCCGCCGGGTTCCTCGCGGTGTTCGCCCTCGCCGGCACGGCCGTCAAGCTGACGTCGCTGCCGGTCTACGAGACCATGCCGTGGATCTCGATCGTCATCGGGCTCGCCCTGTTCGCTCTCGGGCTGGCGATGCTGTTCGGGTTCGAGCTCAACGTGCGGCTGCCCAAGCTCGACCGCGGGGGGCGCGAGCGCACGGTCGGGTCGATGTTCGTGTTCGGCGTGTCGTACGCCATCGCCTCCATCGGGTGCACCCTGCCGCTGTTCCTCGGCGCGGTGGCCGGCACGATGAGCAACGACTCGATCGTCGAGGGCGTGCTGGTGTTCGCCGTCTACGGCCTCGGCATGACCCTGGTGCTGCTCGCGCTCACCGTCGGCATGGCGCTCGCCCGCACCTCGATCGTGCGCGCCCTCCGGCGCGTGCAGCCCTACATCGGTCGGGTCTCCGGCGGCCTCGTCGCCCTGGCGGGTGCCTACGTCGCGTACTACGGGTGGCTCGAGACCCGCCTGGGGCAGGCCGGCGCGGTGCCCGGCTCCAACATCACCGACGTGGTCACCGGCTGGTCGTCCGACGCCACCGAGTGGATCAACGACGTGGGTTCGGTGCGCATCGGGGTGGTCGTGGCCGTCCTGCTGGCGGGCACCGTCGTCGCCGTGCGCTACGCCCGTACCCGCCGCGACCCGTCCTCCGCCGCCTGAGCGCGCCTGCGCACGCGCCCCGCGGGGCGGCGGTGTCCCGCTGCCGCTACGGGGCCAGGCGCACGATGCGCCAACCCGACGGCTGCGCCGGATCGCGGAGGTAGACGAGCCGGTCGTGCAGGCGACGCTCGCGGCCCTGCCAGAACTCGACCCGCTCGTGCGCGACCCGGAACCCGCCCCAGTGCGGCGGCCGCGGCACCGGCGCGCCGGCGAGGTCGGCCTCGAGGTCGTCCCAGCGCCGGTCGAGCGCGGCGCGGTCGGCGACGGGCTGGCTCTGGGGCGAGGCGAGCGCGGCGATCTGGCTGGCCCGCGGGCGCGTGGCCCAGTAGGCGTCGGACGCGGGGGCGTCGAGCGGGGCCGCCGGGCCCTCGACGATGACCTGCCGGCCCAGGGGGTGCCACGGGAAGAGCAGCGCGGCGTGCGGGTTGGCGGCCAGCTCCCTCCCCTTGCGGCTGTCGTGGTTGGTGAAGAACACGAACCCGGCGTCGTCGAGGGCGCGCAGCAGCACGGTGCGCGCCGACGGCCGCCCGTCGGGCGTGGCGGTGGTGACCACCATCGCGTTGGGATCGCCGACCGCGACCTCGTGCCACGCCGCGAACCAGCGGCGGAACTGCTCGACCGGGTCGGGGGCCAGCGCGTCCTCGTCGAGGCCGGCGTAGGTGTACTCCTGGCGCAGCTCGGCCAGCTCGGAAAGGTCCACGCCACTGGGTCTAACGCAAAACGGGCGCCGCCCACCGCCGATACCTGCGGTGGGCGACGCCCGAACGGTGCGGAGGGCGGACCGCGTCAGACTGGGTCAGTCGGCGAAGCCGTGGTCGGCGAGCCAGTCGGCGGCGATGTCCTCGGCGTCCTCCTTGTCGACGTCGTAGCGCTTGTTGAGCTCGATCAGGCCGTCGGTGGTGAGCTCGGCCGAGATCTCGTCGAGCAGCCCCGTCAAGTCGTCGCCGTAGGCCTCGACGACCTCCTCGGCCACGACCGGGAACACGTTGTCGGCAGCCAGCATCCCCTGGTCGTCCTCGAGCAGCACCCAGCCCTCCGAGGCGATGCGACCATCGGTCGAGAACAGCAGGCCCACGTCGATGGCGCCCTCCTCGAGCGAGGTCGCCACCAGGCCGGCGTCGAGGGGGGTGAAGTTCTCGGACATGTCGAGGCCGTACACCGACTGCAGGCCGGGGATGCAGAACGGGTTCGACTCGCAGTCCGCAGGGCCGCCGAGGGTGAGGTCGGCGCCGTTCTCGGCCAGGTCGGAGAGCGTGGTGATGCCGAGGTCGTCGGAGGTCTCCTCGGTGACGACGAAGGCGTTGGTGTTCACCGCGTCGGACGGCGTGAGCCCGACCAGGCCCATCTCCTCCAGCCGGGGCTCGAGGGCGGCGAACGTCTCGTCGACGTCGCCGGTGGCCTCGCCCGCCTGGTCGTTGAGGAACTCGAGGTTCGAGGCGACGTAGTCGGGCGCCAGGTTCACCTCACCCGATTCGAACGCACCGAGCAGCAGGTCGCGGAAGCCGCCGAGCTCCTGGGTGTCGGCCTCGTAGCCGGCGCTGTCGAGGGCGCCCTCGTAGATCTCCGCGAGGATCAGCGACTCGCCGAAGTCCTGGGCGCCGATCGTGATGTCGGGCCCGTCGGGGATGTCCGCCCCCGACGGGTCACCGGACCCGGTCTCGGTCTGGTCGTCGTCGTCGCCGCACGCCGCGCCCAGCAGGCTGAGCGCCAGCACGGCACCGAGCACCTTGATGTGTCGTGTCATGGGTCTGTCCTTTCCCCGGAGGGGTAGCTGTCGTCGAACATCGGAGGCGGTCACGTCCCCGCCAGTGCGGCCTCCTCACCGATCACCGTGGCGTCGTCGGTGCGGCCCGCCGGACGCCGCCAGGGAACCAGGACCCGCTCCGCGAGGACGAACAGGCCGTCGGTGACGAGGGCCAGCAGGGCCACCGCGATGGCTCCCGCGAGCATCGGGCCCTTGTCGGGGCTGGTGAAGCCGGTGACGATCGGCGTGCCCAGGTTGCGGTAGCCCACCAGCGGGGCCAGCGCAGCGGTGGCCACCACCTGGACCGCTGACACCCGCAGGCCGGTGATGATGAGCGGTACCGCCACCGGCACCTCGACGCGACGCACCAGCTCGCCCGCCCGCATGCCCATGCCCCGGGCGGCCTCGACCGCCTCGACGGGCACGTCGCGCACGCCCGTGTAGGTGTTGGTGAAGATCGGCGGGATGCCGAGCAGGACCAGCGCCACGATGGTGGGCCAGAAGCCGAGCCCGAACCCGTAGCGCAGCGAGAACGGCAGCACCAGGGCGATGATCGCGAACGACGGCACGGCCCGACCGATGTTGACGATCGACATCACCACCAGCGCGCCACGCCGGGTGTGCCCCATCACGATGCCCCCGGGCACCGCGACCGCGCCGGCGATGAGCATGGCGACGACCGAGATCTGGATGTGCGCCCACGTCAGCGCGACGAGCCCGTTGCGGCCCGACCAGGCCGCGTCGCTGGACAGGTAGTCCCACATCTGGCGCAGCGACTCGGTCATGCGCCCGTTCCCGCCGCGCGGGCGCCGCGGCCGTCGGGGCCCTGGGGGGCGCGGGCCCGGGCCCAGGGCGTGAGCAGGCGCTCCACCACGACGAAGGCGAGGTCGAAGGCCACGGCCAGCGCCACCGACAGCACCGTGCCCACGACGATCGGGGTGGGGAAGTCGCGCGACAGCCCGTCGTTGATGAGGTAGCCGAAGCCGCCCTCGCCCACCAGGGCGGTGACGGTCACCAGGCCGACCGTGGTGACGGTGGCGATGCGCAGGCCGGCGACGATCGCCGGGGTGGCCAGCGGCAGGTCGACCCGGAGCAGCCGCCGCCACGGCTCGTACCCCATGCCGTCGGCGGCCTCGCGGGCGGCCGGCGGCACGCCGTCGAGGCCCGCCACGATGTTGCGCAGCAGGATCAGCAGCGTGTAGCTGACGAGCGCCACCTCGGCGGTGCGGAACCCCAGGCCGAAGAACGGGATCGACACCAGGATGCCGAACAACGCCAGGCTGGGGATGGCGTACAGCGCGCTGGAGATGCCGGCCAGCGGCTCGTACGTCCACCGCCAGCGGACCGCAACGAGCGCCAGCGCCATCGAGATCGCGAACCCGACGGCGACCGCCGTGGCCGTGAGGGAGAGGTGCTTCCAGAGCAGCTCGACGATCTGCTCGGCGTCGATGCGGTCCCAGCGGATGAGGGGCTCGTCGGCCGCCAGCAGCACGGGGTTCACCGGGTGACACCTTCCGCCAGGTCGTCGATGGTCAGCATGCCCAGGTAGGGGCCACCGTCGCCGGTGGGGGTGTCGTCGACGACCACGGCGACCCGGGTGCGGGACGTGACGATGACGTCCAGGGCGGCCTTGAGCGTGGTTCCGGGGTGCACGACCGCGGCGAACGGTCGCGCCGGCACCTCGGCCACCGTGGCGGTGCCGTCCAGCTGCTCGCGCCCGACCCAGCCGCGCAGCCGGTCGCCGTCGCACACCGCCACCCAGTCGGTGTCTTCGGCGGCCATCACCGCCTGCGCCTCGGCGGACGTCGCCGACGGTGCGACCACCGGGCCCCGGGTGAGGTTGGCCTGCGCGACGCGCATGAGCGACAGCCGCTTGATGCCGCGGTCGTGGCCGAGGAAGTCGGCGACGAAGTCGCCGGCCGGTGCCCGCAGCAGTTCCTCGGGCGGGCCGACCTGCTGGAGCGCCCCGCCGACGTCGAGGATGGCGATGCGGTCGGCCAGCTTGATGGCCTCGTCGATGTCGTGGGTGACGAGCACGATCGTCTTCTGCACCCGCCGCTGCAGCTCGAGCAGGTCGTCCTGCAGCCGGGCCCGCACGATGGGGTCGACCGCCGAGTACGGCTCGTCCATGAGCAGCACCGGAGGATCGGCGGCCAGCGCCCGCGCCACCCCGACCCGCTGCTGCTGGCCGCCCGACAGCGCCGCGGGGTACCGGCCGAGGAGCGCGCCGTCGAGGTCGAGCAGCTCGGCGAGCTCGGCCACCCGCTCGGTGATGCGGGCCCGGGACCACCCGAGCAGCTGGGGGACCGTCGCGATGTTGTCGCGCACCTTGCGATGGGGGAACAGGCCCGCCTGCTGGATGACGTAACCGATGCCGCGGCGCAGCTCGTGCACGGGCAACGAGCGGATGTCGGTGCCCCCCAGCCACACGGTGCCGGCGGTCGGCTCGACCAGG
>JAFGPU010000143.1 GCA_016936035.1 Acidimicrobiales bacterium | reverse complement strand
CCTCGCCGACGCGGTCGTCGAGCGCCCCGCCGCCGGCGGCCGCCCCGCCTTCCGGCTCGGGCCCGTGTCGCTCGAGATCGGCTGGGGCGACCGGCTGGCCGTGGTCGGCCGCAACGGGTCGGGGAAGTCGACCCTCATCGGCGCCCTGCTGGGCCGCCTGCCGCTGGCCGCGGGCACCCGTTGGACCGGCCCCAGCGTCACCGTGGGCGAGATCAGCCAGACCCGCGACACGTTCGCGGGCGCCCCCAGCCTGCTCGCCGGGTTCCACGCCGCCACGGGGCTGGCCGACCGGGCGGCGGCGCGTGCCGCGCTCGCCAAGTTCGGCCTCGGCGCCGAGCACGTCGAGCGGTCCCCGGCGTCGCTCTCGCCCGGCGAGCGCACCCGGGCCACCCTGGCCGTGCTCCAGGTGCGGGGGGTGAACCTGCTGGTGCTCGACGAGCCCACCAACCACCTCGACCTCGAGGCGGTCGAGCAGCTCGAGTCGGCCGTCGAGGGCTTCCCGGGCACGCTGGTGCTGGTCACCCACGACCGCCGGTTCCTCGACGCCATCGGCGTCGACCGCACCATCGAGGTGGTGGCCGGCCGGGTGCACGAGCGCGCCTGACCGCGACCCACCGGCCCCCGGGCCCGGGGGCCGCCCGCCTCAGCCGAGCACGGCCTCGTCGACGTGACCGATGACCGCCAGCGCCCGGGGCCCGCCGAAGACCCGCGCCGCGACCGCGGCCACGTCGTCGGCGGTGACCGCCCGGATGCGGGCGAGCTGGTCGTCGACGCTCTCGATCGTGTCGCGGGCCAGCAGGCTGCGCCCGAGGCGGACCATGCGCGAGCCCGAGTCTTCGAGGCCGAGCAGCAGCGAGCCCTCGATGAACCCCTTGGCCACCGCGAGCTCGCCCTCGGTCACCCCGGAGGCGACCAGCTTGGCCACCTCGTCGTCGATCACCCGCAGCAGCTCGCCCACCCGGGACGGCGCGGTGCCGGCGTAGATGCCCGCGCTGCCCGCGTCGGCGTAGGTCGACGCCCACGAGTACACCGAGTAGCACAGGCCCCGCTCCTCGCGGATCTCCTGGAACAGGCGGCTCGACATGCCCCCGCCCAGCACCTGGTTGGCGACGGTGAGGGCGTAACGGTCGTCGTCGTGGTGGTCGACGCCCCGCCAGCCCATGGCCAGGTGCGCCTGCTCGGTGGGGTCGTCGAGCACGACGCGGGGCTCGACGTCGACCCCCGGCAGGTGGCGTGCGGGCCGCTCGCCCCCGTCGAGGCGGCCGAGCGAGCGGTCGAAGGCGGCGGCCACCCGGTCGTGGTCGAGGGCGCCTGCCGCCGCCACCACCAGGTTGGCGGGCCGGTACCAGCGGCCGAAGAAGCCGGCGATGTCGTCGCGGGTGGCGGCCTCGACGGTGGCGCGCGTGCCCAGCACCTCGCGTCCCAGCGGGTGCCCGGGGAACAGCGCCTCGGCGAGCAGCGTGTGCACGTGGTCCTCGGGCACGTCGAGGTTCATGAGGATCTCTTCGAGGATCACGTGGCGCTCGGCCTCGACCTCGTGAGGCCGGAACGCGGGGTCGGTGAGCACGTCACCGAGGATGTCGAGGCCGAGGTCGACCCGGTCGGCGGGCAGCCGCGTGTAGTACGCGGTGTGCTCCCGGTTGGTGAAGGCGTTCATCTCGCCGCCGATCGCGTCGATGTCCTCGGCGATGCGGCGGGCCGAACGCGTCGAGGTGCCCTTGAACAGCAGGTGCTCGAGGAAGTGCGAGGCACCCGCCAGCTCGTCGGGCTCGTCGCGGCCGCCCACCCCGACCCAGACGCCGACGGTCACCGAGCGGGCCTCGGGCATGCGCTCGGTGACGAGGCGGATGCCGTTGGCCAGGCGGGTCTCGCGGATGTCCTCGGTCGGGGTGGCGGACGACATGGGCGGGCGGTGCCGGTCAGCGGCGGCGACGACGGCGGTCGCCACCCCGGCCGCCACGCTCGGCCCGGCCGTCGCCCGGCGCGGCCGTGGCCGGGCCGAGGTCGCCCAGGTCGTTGCGCAGCTCGGCGTCGAAGCTCTCCTCGAAGCTCACGGTCTCGGCGGCCACCGCGCCCCCACCCCCGGCCTCGGCGGCCGGCCTGGCCTCGCCACCGGCCTCGGGCTCGGGGGCAGACGCCAGGCTCAGCGACACCTTGCCGTTGGGGTCGACGTCGTCGACCCGCACCTCGACCTCGTCGCCCAGGTCGAGCACGTCCTCGACCTTGTCGATGCGCTTGCCGCCCCCGATCTTGGAGATGTGGAGCAGCCCGTCGCGCCCGGGCAGGATGTTGACGAAGGCGCCGAACTTGGTGATGTTGACCACCCGGCCCGTGTAGGTCTGCCCCACCTCGGCCGTGGGCGGGTTGAGGATGAGCTGGATCTGGCGCCGGGCCTCTTCGACCGCACCCTTGTCGGGCGAGCCGATCGACACCCGGCCGACCATGCCGTCGTCGTCGACGGTGACATCGGCGCCCGTCTCGGTGGTGATGGCGTTGATGACCTTGCCCTTGGGGCCGATGACCTCGCCGATCTTGTCGACGGGGATCTCGAAGCTGACGATCTTGGGGGCGGTCTCGCCCACCTCGTCGCGTGGCTCGGAGATCGCCGCGGCCATGACCTCCAGGATCTGGGTGCGGGCCTCGTAGGCCTGCTGCAGTGCCTGGGCCAGCACGTCGGCGGGCAGGCCGTCGATCT
>JAFGPU010000142.1 GCA_016936035.1 Acidimicrobiales bacterium | reverse complement strand
GACTACATCGACGTCGATGTCGCCGGGGTGCTGCGCGTGCCCCTGCAGGCGGGACGTGGGTTCTCCGGCGTGCTGCGGGGCGAGGCCGTCGAGGCCGCCTACCGGGGGCTGCTCGGCGACATGCGCCTCGCCGACCTGCCGATCCCCGTCTACGCCCCCATCTGGGACGTCGACCACAACCGTCTCCGCCACATCGGCCCCGACACCGATCCCGACCTCCCCGTCGCCCGCGCGGTCCGCATGGCCATCGCACTGCCCTTGTTCATCCAGGCCGTCCCCCTCGACGGTGCCTGGTGGTGCGACGGCGGCATCGTCGACATCTTTCCCGTGCGTCCCCTGATCGACCGGGTCGCACCCGACGCCGTGGTGGGGGTGAACGGCTTCTACCCGCCCGAGTTCCGCGGCGAGGACGTGAGCGGCTGGAACGACCGGGCGCTGTCCATCCTCTACGCCGCCGCCCAGGTCCGGACCTCCCAGCAGATCGAGCTCGCCCGCGAGAACCTGGCCCGCCTGCGCCGTACCTGCCAGGTCGAGCTGATCGAGCCCGTTCCCTACGAGAAGGTGCGCGGCACCGGCTTCTACCGCCAGTTCTTCGACAACCGCGAGTGGGCCGCGTTCATGCAGGCGGGCCGGACGTCCGGCCTCGCGGCGCTGGCCGCACTCGCCCGCCAGCCCGCACCCCGACCCACGGAGACGAGCAGTGGACGACCGGCGTGAGCGCTTCATGCGCGAGAGCGATGCGCTGACCTGGCGCATGGAGGCCGATCCTCAGCTGCGGTCGACCATCGTGTCGATCGCCTGGCTGACCGACACCCCGGATTGGGATCGCATCGTCGCCCGGCTCGACCGGGCCACGCGCCTCGTGCCCTCGTTCCGGATGGTGGTGGTCGAGCCCCCGGCGCGGCTGGCGACGCCCCGGTGGGCGGTGGCGACCGACTTCGACCTGTCGTGGCACCTCCGGCGGGTCGACGCCCCCGCGCCCCACGACCCCGAGACGGTCGTCGAGCTGGCACGCACGGCGGCCATGACGGCCTTCGACCCGGCACATCCGCTGTGGGAGTTCACCCTCGTCGAGAACCTCGCGGGCGGGCGGGCGGCGCTGCTGATGAAGGTGCACCACGCGCTCACCGACGGCGTCGGCGGCATGGAGCTGGCGCCCCTGCTCTTCGACGTGGAGGCACGCCCGGCGGCGGAGGAGGACGAGCCGGCCGAGCCTCGCGGCGAGCACGTCACGTCGGCCGGCCTGGTGGGGCAGAGCGTCGCCCACCAGGTGGGACGGCTCGCCGGGCTGGTCCGCCACCAGGCCGCCGTCGCGCCCACCGCGGCGTTCCGGGCGAGCCGGCACCCCGTCCGCACCGCCGGCGACGTGGTCGCCACCGCCGCGTCGGTGGCGAGGACGGTGGCGCCCGTCACCAGGACGCTGTCGCCGGTGATGACGGGGCGGGGCCTCGGTCGCCACCTCGACATGCTCACCGTGCCCCTCGACGAGCTGAAGGCTGCGGCCTCGGCGGCGGGGGGCACGGTGAACGACGCCTTCCTCGCCGCGGTGACCGGCGGCCTCGCCCGCTACCACGCCCGGCACGGCACGACGGTCGACGAGCTGCGGGTGACGCTGCCGATCAGCATCCGCACCGAGGCCGACCCGATCGGCGGCAACCGCATCACGTTGATGCGCTTCACCGTCCCGGTGGGGGAGGGCGACCCCGCGCGGCGGCTCCGGTCGGTCGGCGCCCGCTGCCAGGCGGTCCGCCGGGAGCGATCGCTGCCGCACACCGACGCCATCGCCGGCGCGCTGAACGTGCTGCCCGCCGGCGTCGTCGGCGAGATCCTCAAGCACGTCGACTTCGTGGCCAGCAACGTCCCCGCGTTCCCGTGGCCGGTCCACCTCGCCGGCGCCCGGGTCGACGGCCTGTTCGCCTGGGGCCCGACCATCGGGGCGGCGTTCAACGTCACCCTGCTGTCCTATGACGGCACCTGCTGTGTCGGCGTCACCGTCGACTCGGCCGCGGTGCCCGATCCCGACGTGCTCACGGCGTGCCTGGGCCAGGGCTTCGACGAGGTGCTGTCGCTCGCCGGCCGGTCCTGAGCCGGCCTCGGGCTCAGCGCCAGTCGACGCGCACGAACACGTGCCAGCCGAACCACAGCCAGCCCGCGAGCAGAAGCAGCCGCACCGGCCGGGGGCGGAGGGCGGCCGCCAGCGCGTCGCCGAAGGTCGCGCCGCCCCGCCGCCGCGCCGCGAGCTCGACCAGCGCCCCCGCCACCACGACGAGGGCGTAGCCGACCAGGGTGAGCGTGCGCGTCATCGCCGGGCGAGCTCCACGGTCGCGGCCAGCCACACGACGAACGCCGCCGCCCGCGCCGGATGCGAGTCGAGCAGCGCGTTCGTGAGCGAGCTGAGCGTCGGGTGATCGTCCCGCGGGTGCTGCAGGTACGCCGACAGCTGCAGCGCCGCCCCCGTCGCCACCACCACGACCCACGCGGCCAGGCCCCGCGCATCGCGCGACACGGG
>JAFGPU010000141.1 GCA_016936035.1 Acidimicrobiales bacterium | reverse complement strand
GGCCGCCCAGGTGGCGGCGACGGCGGCCACCACGAGGCTGCGCCGGCGGTCGCCCCGGGTGGCCACCGTGTACAGGGCGACCATGGTGGGCAGGTTGAGCGCCTGCCCGTGGTGGCCGAGCAGGTACCAGGACGTGAGCGCGGCGCCGCACACGCCGGCGACCGCCACCGGCCACGACCGGCGCACCAGCAGCGCACCGACGGACACGGCGGCGAGGGCGTAGGTGAGTGCGTCGGCCTGGCGGGTGCCCGGGGCGTTCCACCAGGCGTCCATCACGGTGGGGACGGCCACGGCCGCTGCGACGGCCACGTCGACCCGGCTGACACGCTGCACGCATCCCACGGTAGGAGGCCACCTCGGGTGCCGCGTACTCCCCCGGGAGGTGCGCCCTACTCCCCCGGGGCCTGGCCGGTCAGCCGGAGACCGGCCAGTTCAGCTCGGTGCGCAGATCGGCCGGATCCATGTCGGGGGACGGCTCGGTCACGTAGACCTCCCAGAACCCGCCCGCCGGGGTGAGACCGCGCTCGTCGATCCACGCCCGCAGGCGCTCCCACGACGAGCCGAGCGCGTCGTAGGCACCTACGTGCACGAGGCGCGCCACGCGCCCCCCGGGCAGCTCGCCGGGCCGGACGGCGCCGTCCGGCTCCACCGGACGATCGGTGACGAAGCCGACCTCGAGGTCGACCGTCTCGCCCGGGGCGCGGTGGTAGCGCGCGAACGCGGCGCCGGTGACGGCGACGCCCTGCGCCGCCACCACCCCGGCCACCTGCGAGAACGCGCGGTCGAACAGGGCGACGAGCTGGTCCGCCGGGACCTCGTCGCCGATGACGGCGGTCGTCACGGAGGGCAGGTGCACGATCTCTGGCTGGTCGGTCGTCGAAGGTGCCATGCCGTACCGACCGTTGCCGGCGCCGGAACTCATCGGTCGCCCGGACGGTCGAGGAACCGCTTGGTGCCGGTGGCGACGGCCTGGTGGACGGCTCGGGCCAGGCGCGCCCCCCAGGTGGAGCGGGGCCCGCCGTAGGGCTCGGTGCCGCCGGGCGGGCAGCACACGACGACGGCGTCGGAGGCCGTGCCGGTGCCGGGCACCCCGGCGTCGACGAAGGCCTGGGTCTTGGCCTCGGTGGCGGTGATCACGGCGTTGACGAGGGCGGCATCGGAGAGCGGCGCGGGCACCGCACAGACGAGGTTGACCGTGCCCGGGCGCCACCGGCTCCACGTGCCGTCCGGCGCCGACGCCCAGGTGGGCGTGGACACGCCCACCGTCGCCGCGCACCCGGCGCCACCGTCGGCGACGGTCACGACCTCGAGCACCGGGGCCGCGGTCATCAGGCCCGTGCCCGCCCCCGCGGCCAGGCCCAGCTCGTGGCCGATGGCGGTCAGGTGGGCGGCGGGGTCGTCGCGGTGGTAGTCGAGCGTGACCTCGGCGTTGAACACCCACGAGCGGTCGCCCAGCCCGCCGCCGACGACGCCCGACGACACGCAGCGGAAGGGCGCGCCGGCGCGCCACACGAGCACCGGGCGCGCGACGCCGGCCCCGTCGTCGGTGTGCACGGCCCGCTCCGGCTCGAGGACGTCGAACACCACGGTGCTAGTAGTCGATGCCCTTCATGGCGTGGACACCGGTGTCGTAGGCGTGCTTGACCTTGCGCACCTCGCTGACGGTGTCGGCCACGTCGACCAGCGCGTCGGGCGCGTCGCGGCCGGTGCACACGACGTTCACGTCGCCGGGCCGGCCGGCGATGGCGGCGACGACCTCGTCGGTCGGGATCCAGCCCCAGTTCATGGGATAGGTGATCTCGTCGAGCACCACGAGGCGGTGCTCGCCGGCGGCGATGAGCGCGGACGCGTGCCGCCACGCCTCGCGGGCGACGGCCTCGTCCTCGGTCAGGTCCTCGGACAGCCAGGTGAACCCCTCGCCGATGGCGAACCAGTCGACCCCCAGACGGTCGCGGCACACCTTCTCCTCGCCGACGCGCCACTTGCCGCTCTTCAGGAACTGCACGACGGCCACCGGCCAGTCGCGGGCGACGGCCCGGACGACCACCCCGAAGGCCGCGCTCGACTTGCCCTTGCCGTCGCCGGTGTTGACGACCACCACCGAGCCCACGCGGCGGCGCGCGGGCGACGTGTGCTCGGTCGGCACCTCGGCCGGATCGCGGGTGGGGCTCATGGTTCGACGACCTTTCGTCGCTCGCGGAAGGGCAGGATGACCGGCTGGCCGCCGTCGTGGATGATGCGGACCTTGGCGCCGTAGTAGCGGGCCAGGTTGTCCTCGGTGAGCACACCGTCGGCCGCGCCCTCGACCACGACCCGCCCGCCGTCGAGCAGCACCAGGCGGTCGGCGTACTGGCCCGCCAGGGTCAGGTCGTGCATGGTCGAGATGACCGACAGGCCGTGGACCTCGCGCAGGGTGTCGACCAGCTCGAGCACCTGCTGCTGGTGGCCGACGTCGAGCGCCGTCGTCGGCTCGTCCAGCAGGACGACGGGCGAGCCCTGGGCCAGCGCGCGGGCGATCAGGACGCGCTGGCGCTCGCCCCCCGACAGCGTCCCGACGAGACGGTCGGCCATGTCGACCAGCTCGAGGTGGGACAGCGCGTCGTGCACGGCCGCCAGGTCGTGGGGGCCCTCGACCCCGAGGGGACGGATGTGCGGGGTGCGGCCCAGCAGCACGTAGTCGGCCACCGTCATACCCTCGGGGATGACCGGCGCCTGCGGCACGAGAGCCACCAGGCGGGCCCGCTCGCGCCGCCGGAGCGAGGCGGACGGGCGGCCCCCGATGTGCAGGTCGCCGTCGCCGGGCACCAGCCCCGCCAGCCAGCGCAACAGGGTCGTCTTGCCGGCACCGTTCGGCCCGACGATCGACAGCCACTCGCCGTCGGCCACGTCGACGCCGACGCCGTCGAGCACCCGCACGTCGCCCAGGTGGACGGTGACGCCGGACGCCCGGATCATGTCGTCACCCCCCGGCGGGCGGTGCGCAGCACCAGCACGAAGAAGGGGGCGCCGAAGAACGAGGTGATGACACCGATCGGGATCTCGGCAGGCGACGCGATCGTGCGGGCGAGGAGGTCGGCCAGCACCAGGAACGCGCCGCCGAACAGCATCGACAGCGGGAGCACGACCCGGTGGCTGCTGCCCGCCAGCAGCCGGACGGTGTGGGGGACGATGATGCCGACGAACGCGATGAGGCCCGACACCGACACGGCCGCGGCCGTGCCCAGCGACGCCGCCACCACCACCAACAGGCGGCTGCGGCGGGCGTCGAGACCCAGCGTTGTGGCCTCGTCGTCGCCCACGGCCAGCACGTCGAGCGTGCGCCGCTGCGACAGCAGCACGACGAAGGTGACCAGCGCGTACGGCAGCAGGAGGCGCACCTCGTGCCACCCCGCCGTGGTCAGCCGCCCGAGGATCCACGAGTACACCTGGCGCACGGTGTCGAGGTTCCGCTGCTGGACGTAGGTCTGCACGGCGGTGAGGAACGACGCCACCGCCACGCCCGCCAGGATGAGCGACGACGTCGACGCGCGGCCGGACCCGGCGGCGCCGAGCACGTAGGTGAGGGCGACGGCGACGAGCGCGCCCGCGAACGCGGCCACCGGCGCGGCCACGGGCGTCGGGCCGCCTCCCGCCGTCGCGACGATGACGAGGGTGACACCGAGGCCCGCCCCCGCCGCCGCCCCCAGCAGGTAGGGGTCGGCCAGCGGGTTGCGGAACACGCCCTGGTAGCTGGCGCCGGACGCGGCGAGCGTCGCCCCCACCAGCAGGCCCAGCACCACGCGAGGCAGGCGGATCTCGTGGATGATGTTGGCCTGCGTGGCCGCCAGTCCGGTGTCGAGCCCGGCGAGCTCGCGCAGCACGTCGAGCGGTGAGATCGCGACCGGGCCGACCACCAGGCCGGCGAGCGCAGCCGCCAGGGCGGCGACCACGCCGCCCAGCAGCCAACCGGCCCGCAGCCGGGCCGTCCGCAGGGCGGGCGTCGCTGCGACCGTCGCCATGGCGTCAGGCCGTCACGTCGGCGGTGGCGTCGACGATCGCCCGCAGGAAGTCGACCACCCGGGGCCCCCAGCGCGAGGCGACGTCCTCGTCGAGCTCGACGATGCGCCCCTCGCTCACCGCGGTGAGCTCGGCGAACCCGGGCCGGGCGGCGAAGGTGGTGGCATCCTGCCCGCAGCACTCGGTGTCGGCGAGGAACACCACGTCGGGGTCGGCATCGACGAGGAACTCGGGTGACAGCTGGGGGTAGCCGCCCAGCGCGCCGTCGGGATCGGCGGCGTCGGCCACGTTCTCGAGACCGGCCAGACCGTAGACCTCGCCGATGAAGGTGGACGACGTGGCCGAGTACAGGGTGTCGTCGAGCTCGTGGTAGTAGGTCACGGGTGCGTCGCGCTCGGGCACCGACGCCACCAGCTCGTCGATGTCGCTGCGCATCGACTCCTCGACGTCGGCGGCCTCGTCCTCGTGCCCGGTGGCCGCGCCGAGCTCGGCCAGCTGGGCGTAGGTGTCGTCGAGCGTGACGGCCGCGGGCACGTCGAGCACCTCGATGTCCAGAGCGTCCAGGCCGTCCGCCGCGTCCTCCGGCAGCCCGGAGGCGACCACGAGGTCGGGCTCGTAGCTCGCGATCGCCTCGACGTTGGGCTCGTAGCCCGAGAGGTCGGTCACGGGGACGTCCTCCGGGAAGTCGCTCTGCTCGTCGACGGCGACCACCTGGTCGCCGGCGCCGATGGCGAAGAGCATCTCGGTGGTGGTCGGTGACAGCGAGACGATGCTCTGCGGGGCATCGTCGGCGGCGACCGGCTCGGTGGTCGAGCCGGACTCGGCGGCGTCGTCGCCACAGGCGACGAACAGGGCGGCGGCGGTGGCCACGGCGAGCGAGCGCTTCAGTTGCATCCGGTTCCTCCTGTCGGTCGAGGTCGTGAGGGACTCGACGACAGGACCGGCCTGTCGCGAACCGCACCCTT
>JAFGPU010000140.1 GCA_016936035.1 Acidimicrobiales bacterium | reverse complement strand
GCTGCTGTGCCAGGGCGAGATCGCGCCCGACTTCGCCGGCGTGGAGCTCGGCCTGGCCGAGCGGATGGCCGCCCGCGCGGTCGCCGAGGCCGCGGGGGTGACCGCCGAGCAGGCGCTCGCCAGCGCCAAGGAGGTCGGCGACCTGGGCCTGGCCGCCGAGGCCCTGCTGGCGGCGTTGGCCCCCAGGCCGGCGACTCTCGAGGTCGAGGTCGTGTTCGGCACCCTGCACCAGATCGCCCAGGCCGAGGGGACCGGCTCGCAGGCCCGCAAGCTCGCCCCGTTCGTGGGGCTGCTCCGCGAGGCCACCCCGCTGGAGGCCCGCTACCTGGTCCGCACTGTCACCGGCTCGCTGCGCCTTGGGATCGGCACCGCCACCATCCTCGACGCGCTCGCGGAGGTGCACGCCGGCGGCCGCAAGGCCCGCCCGGTGCTGGAGCGCGCCTACAACATCTGCTCCGACCTCGGCCTGGTCGCCGCCACCCTGGTCCAGGAGGGGCTGGAGGCGGTCGAGGGGATGCGGGTGCGGGCCGGCAACCCGGTGCGGCCGATGCTCGCCCAGCGGATGAGCAGCTCCGCCGAGATCCTCGCCAAGCTGGGTGGGGCGTGCGCGGCCGAGTACAAGTACGACGGCATCCGCGTGCAGGCCCACCGCACCGCCGACGGGCAGCTGGAGCTGTTCACCCGCCGCCTGGAGCGCGTCTCCGGCCAGTTCCCCGACACGGTGAAGCTCCTCCAGGCGGGGCTCGGGCCGCGGGAGGCGATCCTGGAGGGCGAGGTGGTCGCCTTCGACCCGGCCTCCGGCGAGCTGCGCCCCTTCCAGGACGTGATGTTCCGGCGGCGCAAGTACGGCATCACCGAGGCGGTCAGCGACGTGCCGGTGAGCCTGTTCTGCTTCGAGCTGCTGTACGCCGACGGCGAGGACCTCACCCGCCTGCCCTACCTGGAGCGGCGGGCGCGGCTGGCCGAGGCCATCACCCCGTCGCCGCAGCTCCGGCTGGCCACCGCCGAGCAGGTCGACGACGAGGCGGCCCTGGAGGCGCTGTTCGAGCAGGCGGTCGCCGACGGCTGCGAGGGCCTGATCTGCAAGTCCCTGGCGCCGACCGTCGGCTACCAGGCCGGCGCGCGCGGCTGGTCGTGGATCAAGCTCAAGCGCGACTACCGCACCGAGCTCAGCGACACCCTGGACCTGGTGGTGGTGGGGGCGCTGTACGGGCGGGGCCGGCGCGCCGGCATCTACGGGGCGCTGCTGCTAGCCGTCTATGACCCGGCCGCGGACAGGTTCCAGACGATCTGCAAGTGCGGCACCGGGTTCAGCGACGCGGAGCTGGCGGCGCTGCCGGCTCGGCTCGCCCCGCTGGTCCGCGCCGAGCCGCCCGCGCGGGTCGACACGCGCCGCCACGCCGACGTGTGGTTCGAGCCCGCCCTGGTGGTGGAGGTGCTGGCCGCCGAGCTGACGCTGTCGCCGACCCACACCGCCGCATGGGATCTGCTCAAGGAGGACTCCGGGCTGGCGTTGCGGTTCCCGCGCTTCACCGGCCGCTGGCGCGACGACAAGGCCGCCGAGGACGCGACCACCGTCGAGGAGGTCGTGGGGATGTTCCGGGCGGCCCGGCGAGCACCGGCCGGCGCATGACCCTGATGCTGCTGGACTCCGCCAGCCTCTACTTCCGCGCCTTCTACGGGGTGAAGGCCTCCATCCCGGCGCCGGACGGCACCCCCACCAACGCGGTCCGCGGCTTCCTCGACATGGTGTCGACGCTGATCACGCGGTACCACCCCACCGACCTGGTGGCCTGCCTCGACCAGGACTGGCGCCCCGCCTGGCGGGTGGCGCTGCTGCCCACCTACAAGACGCACCGGCTCGCCGACCAGCAGACGGCGCCGGGAGGCGGCGGCGCGCCCCCCGGCGAGGCCGAGCCGCCCGGGCTCGCCGAGCAGGTCCCGATCATCCTCGACGTGCTCGACGCCCTCGGCATCGCCGCGGTCGGCGCCGACGAGCACGAGGCCGACGACGTGATCGCCACCCTCGCCGAGCGGGCCACCGTGCCCGTGGACGTCGTCACCGGCGACCGCGACCTGTTCCAGCTCATCGACGACGACCGCGACGTCCGCGTGCTGTACACCGCCCGCGGCGTCACCAAGCTGGAGGTCATGGACGCCGCCGCGCTGCGGGCGCGGTACGGCATCGCCCCGGCGCAGTACGCCGACTTCGCCACCCTCCGGGGCGACCCCAGCGACGGGCTGCCCGGGGTTCCCGGGATCGGGGAGAAGACCGCCGCCAGCCTGCTGGCGCGGTTCGGGACGCTGGATGCGCTGCTGGACGCCGCCGCGTCCCGCGACCCCCACCTCGCCGGGGTCGCGGGCAAGCTCAACGCGGCCCGGGACTACCTCACGGTGGCGCCGCGGGTCGTCGGCACGGTCCGGACGCTGCCGCTGCCGACCGTCGACACCGCCCTGCCGTCCAGGCCACCTGACGCCGAGCGGCTGCTCGAGCTGGCGGAACGGTGGGGGATCGACAACGTGCTCGGCCGATCGGTGAAGGCGCTCGGCTCAGCGCCCTAGCACCCGACCCACCGGGGCATCAGGTCCGGGGGGGTTGCGGGGGGCTCCGCCCCCCGCAGTCGTCGGGTGCAGCAGCGGGCGGTAGCCGCCGGCGACGGCCGCCACCGTCGCCGGCGGCGTGAGCAGCTCGACCGGCATGGCCGGCGGCAGCGGGACGGGGGCCCGGTAGCCGGCGAACGTCCACGGCAGCAGGGCGCCGCCGGCCAGCAGCCCGGGCGCGCCGCCGGCGCGGACCATGACGCCGTCGGGCAGCTCGCCGGCCACCGCCGGCCGGGTCACCTGCCGGCGCGAGCGCGGGTCGACCCGCTCGGCGTGCAGGCGCGCGTCGATCTCGGCGGCGCGCGGCCGCTGCGCCAGCCGGTGCGCGCCACGCCACGCCTCGGCGAAGGCGACGAAGTCGGCGCGGCGGCAGTACGCGCACGGGCGGTGCCCCGCCGCCAGCGCGGTCGCCTCGTCCAGGAAGAACAGCGCCGTCCAGCGGCCGGGCGGCATCGGGTCGCGCCGCACGCCCTTCCAGTCCAGCACGCAGCAGATCCACAGCTTCGACCGCCAGCGGGCCGCGCCCAGCCGGCGGTCCGGCCCGTGCAGGCAGCCGCGGTTGCCCATCAGCAGGCCGCGCCCCGGGTCGGCGACGATCTCCCCGGTGGGGGTGACGCGGTTCTGCAGCGGCACTACAGCTCCACCGGGGCGCCGTCGTCCAGCACCCGCAGCGTCGCCCCGCCGAGCTGCTCGAGCTGCCGGTAGTGGATCGCCTTCCCGGCCTGGGACAGCACCAGCTCGTGCACTGGCACGGCCACCTTTGGGCGCACCTGGCGCAGGTAGTCGATCGGCTCCGACACCTTCAGCCACGGCGCCCCGGCCGGGACCGCCAGCACCTCGACCGGCCGGCCCGGCGGGGTGAACGAGTCGCCCGGATGGAACAGCCGCCCGCCCACCAGGTAGCCGACGTTGGGGACCACCGGGATGTCGGGGTGGATGACCGCGTGGTCGCGCCCGCTGACGCGCACCGCGACCCCGCCGACGTCCAGTTCCTCCCCGTCGTGGACGACCTCGACCGCCGCGCCGGCCGCGGCGAGCTGCTCGGCGCTGCCCTCGTCGCAGAGCACCCGGGCCCCGGGGTTGCGGTCCAGCAGCGTGCGAAGCCGCTGGAGGTCGAGGTGGTCGGCGTGCTGGTGGGTGACCAGCACGGCGGTCAGGCCCTCCAGCTCCTCGAACCCGCCGGAGAGGGTGCCCGGGTCCAGCAGCAGCCGGGCCGGTCCCTCCTCCACCAGCAGGCACGAGTGCCCGTACTTGGTCAGCCGCATGGCGCCTCCTCCCTCCCGCTATAGCCTGGACAACCATGACCGATCCCAGGGACAAGCGCGATGGAGATCCTTCTGGCCCTGGCCGCCGCGGTGGCCTACGGGGTGTCGGACTTCGCCGGCGGCGTCCTCACCCGGCGGGCGCACGTCCTCGTGGTCTTCCTGCTGTCCCAGCTCGTCAGCTTCGCCCTGCTGCTGGTGGTCGTGGCGTTGTGGGCGGACGCCGTCTCGTGGCCGGGGGTGGGCTGGGGGGCGGCGGGGGAGCGGCCGGGGCCGGCCGCGCTGGCAGGGATCGTCCTGCGGGAGCGGATCGCCGGCCGACAGGCCGCCGGCCTGGTCGTCGCCGCGGTCAGTGTCGAGCTCATCGCGCTCGGGTAGCCTGCGTCACGGAGGAGGGAGGTTCCGTG
>JAFGPU010000139.1 GCA_016936035.1 Acidimicrobiales bacterium | reverse complement strand
CAGGTCCTTGGCCTCCTTGAGGCCGAGGCTGGTGAGGGCGCGCACCTCCTTGATGACCGCGATCTTCTGGCCGCCGGCCTCGGTGAGAACGACGTCGAACTCGTCCTTCTCCTCCTCGGCGGCGGCCTCGCCGCCACCGCCACCGCCGCCGGGGGCGGCCACGGCCACGGGGGCCGCGGCGGTCACGCCGAACTTCTCTTCGAAGTCCTTGAGCAGCTCGCTCAGCTCGAGCACGGTCATGTTCGAGATCGACTCGAGGATCTCTTCCTTGGTTGCCATCTTCTGTCTCTCTCCGTTGTCTGCCGACTCCGAGGCGGCGCCGTCACCGGCACCTGGGACGCCTCGGCGTGTCGTGTCGAATGGGAACGACGGCGTCAGGCCGTCGTGCTGGACTCGGTGGGTGCGTCCTCGACGCCGCCGCCCTTCTCGATGAGGGCGGACAGCCCGTAGGCGAAGTTGCGGGGCAGGGCCTCGAGCAGGCCGGCGAACTGCTGCATGGGGGCAGCGAGCGCACCGGCGAACTTGGCCAGCAGCACCTCGCGGGGCTCGACATCTGCCAGGGCCCGGGCGTCGTCCGCGGACAGCGACGCGCTGTCCATGACGCCGCCCTTGACGACCAGCGCCGGGTGGTTCCTGGCGAAGTCGCGCAGGGCCTTGGCCACCATCACCGCATCGCCGGGCTCGCCGTCGGGGCGCTCGGCCACGAAGGCGATGGCGGTCGGGCCGGTGAGCATGTCGTCGATCTCGAGGCCCGCTTCCCGGGCCGCGAACCGCACGAGGGTGTTCTTGTAGATCTTGTACTCGCCACCTGCGTCGCGCAGCGCTCGGCGCAGCTCGCCCAGCGCGGACACGTCCAGGCCGCGGTACTCGGTCAACAAGGCCGCGCTGGTCTTGTCGAAGCGCTCGCGCACCTCGTCCACCACGGCAACCTTCTCCGGTCTCGGGTTCTCCATCGACACCTCCTCTCATGTGCTCGGACGCTCGCTGTGTCAGCGAACGCCCCACGCACACGGCGCCGGTGGGACACCGGCAGGTGTTCGGAGAGTCCGCCTGCTCGGGCGGGCCGGCTGGCCCTTTCAGCCCCTGGGGGCACCGGAGGTCTTCGGCGAGCGAAGTTGGTGTTGCCTTGCGGGGGGAAGCCTAGCGGCCGCCCCCGAGGACGCTCCTAGGCGGAGACGGCCTCGTCGACACCCGGCCGCAGGCGGGCGGGATCGATCTTGATGCCGGGGCCCATCGTCGAGCTGACCCCGACCCGCTTGACGTACCGGCCCTTGGCCGAGGCGGGCTTGGCCCGGTTGAGCTCGTCGACCACGGCACGGAAGTTGTCGAGCAGCGCGGTCGAGGTGAACGACGCCTTGCCGATGGGGACGGCCACGTTGCCGTAGCGGTCGGTGCGGTACTCGACCTTGCCGCCCTTGAACTCACCCACCGCCTTGGCGACGTCGGGGGTGACCGTGCCCGACTTGGGGTTGGGCATCAGGCCCCGGGGGCCGAGCACCCGGCCGAGCCGGCCGACCACGGGCATGAGGTCGGGGGTGGCGATGGTGATGTCGAAGTCGAGCATGCCGCCCTCGATCTCGGAGGCGAGGTCGTCGGCCCCGACGATGTCCGCCCCGGCCTCGCGGGCGGCCGCGGCCGCCTCGCCGGCTGCGAACACGGCGACGCGGACGTCCTTGCCCGTGCCGGAGGGCAGTGCGACCGTGCCCCGGACGATCTGATCGGCCTTGCGGGGATCGACACCCAGGCGCACGACCAGCTCGACCGTCTCGTCGAAGTTGGCCTTGGCCAGCGAGGTGACCAGGTCGATCGCCTCTGCGGGCGTGTGCAGCCGGTCGTTGTCGAAGCGCTTGGTCGCGTCGCGGTACTTCTTGCCTTGTGCCATGTTCGGCTCCCTCGGTGGTGGTGGAGGCGGCCGGGCGAGGTGCTCCCGGTCCAGCCTGGGGGTGGGACGGCTGTCAGCCGACCTCGATGCCCATCGACCGGGCCGTGCCGGCCACCTGGGCCTTGGCCGACTCGAGGTCGTAGGCGTTCAGGTCGGGCATCTTGATCTTCGCGATCTCCTCGACCTGGTCGTCGGTGACCTTGCCGGCCGACTCGCGGCCCGGCGTCTGCGACGCCTTGTCGATGCCGGCGGCCTCGCGCAGCAGCACGGGCGTGGGCGGCGTCTTGAGGATGAACGTGAACGAGCGGTCCTCGAACACCGTGATCTCGACGGGGACGATGGTGCCCCGCTGGGACTCGGTCTGCGCGTTGTAGGCCTTGCAGAAATCCATGATGGCGACGCCGTGGGGACCCAGCGCGGTGCCCACCGGGGGTGCAGGCGTGGCCTGCCCGGCGGGGATCTGGATCTTGACGACGGCCAGCACCTTCTTCTTGGCCATGGGATTCCTCTCGAAAGAACGTGGGGGTCGGACGCCATGTCCGCCACGACCCGAGGGGTGGGGGCGTCAGACGCGACCGACAAGTTTGGCTCGCAGCCCGCGCTGCGTGCCAGTCGACGACCGGGCCGCTGGGCCCGGCGGGTGATCAGAGCTTGGCGACCTTGCTGAACTCGAGCTCGACCGGCGTCTCGCGACCGAAGATGTTGACCAGCACCTTGAGCCTGAGCTGGTCCTCGTTGATCTCGATGACCTCGCCCGAGAAGTCGGCGAACGGGCCTTCCTTGACCCGCACCGTCTCGCCCATCTCGTACTCGAGCCGGGGCTTGGCCCGCGTGGCGACCTGCTCCTCGCCGCCCTTGGGCATGAGGAAGGCCTCGACGTCGCGCCGCGGCAGCGGCGACGGCTTCGCGCCCTGGCCGACGAACCCGGTGACCCCAGGCGTGTTGCGGATGACGGACCACGCCGTGTCGTCGAGGTCGGCCCGCACCAGCAGGTAGCCCGGGAACATCTTGCGCTGGTTGACGACGCGCTTGCCGTTCTTGAAGTCGACGTAGTCCTCCATGGGGATGACGACCTCGTACACGGCCTCTTCGGCGTTCATCGAGTGGATGCGGGCCTCGAGGTTCTGCTTGACCTTCTTCTCGTAGCCCGACTGCGTGTGCACGACGAACCACCGGCCGGGCCGGGTGAAGGGATTGTCGACGACGGGCGGCTGCTCGAGCAGCTCGTCGTCGGTGACGACCTCGGCACCGCCCTCGCCGGCATCGGCGTCGCCCGCCTCGGCGGTGTCGCCCGCCTGGGTGACGTCGGCCGCCTGGGCATCGGTATCGCCACCCTCTCCGGCGGCCTGCTCGACCACCGCCTCGTCGGCGGTGGCGGCCTCGACCGCTGCCTCGTCGGGATCGGTGCGTGTGGGCGCGCCCTCGTCGACCGTGGAGGGATCCGCGGTCACGGGCTCGTCGCTTGCGTCATTGGTCTCGATGTCACTCATCGTTCGAACAGCTTGAACACGGCTTCGCCGAAGGCGAAGTCGAGGGTAGCGATGTAGGCCGTCAATATGACCACCGTGATGAGCACGACGATCGAGTAGTTGATGACCTCGGGTCGGGAGGGCCAGGCGACCTTGCGCAGCTCACCCCGCACCTCACGCAGGAACTGCACCGGGCCGGTGCGCTCCTCCTTGCCCGGGCGGGGCGCCTGGGGCGCAGGACGCTTGCGGGCCGCGGGTGCGCCGTCGGCGCCCAGCTGGCCCTGCTTCTGCATCATGCGCTTCTGCTGTCGGTTCATCGCCATGGCGAGACCCTCGGATGGGAGGTCAGGAACGAAAAAGGAGCAGGGCAGGAGGGACTCGAACCCCCAACCTGCGGTTTTGGAGACCGCTGCTCTGCCAGTTGAGCTACTGCCCTTTGGGGGTGAACCGGGACAGCCTATCCCTTCGCCGACAGGCCAGGACAAAGGCGTTGGGGGGCCGCGCGGCCGCTCACGCCGGTGCCGGCCCCTCCGTGCGACTCAACCCGCCAGTCGCGTGCGGCGCGTGCGGCTGGCGTAGACGATGGCGCCGGCCGCGCCCGCGGCGGTGGCGGCGGCCAGCCCACCGAGGTAGGCGATGCGGCGCCCCGACAGCATCGAGCGGATGGCGTGGCGCTCGCCCGCCTCTTCGAGGTTGGCGAGCACGTCGGCCAGCAGCCCGGGCGCCGGCTCGAGCACGTCGGTGCGCAAGGTGCGCATCGTGCGCAGCAGCTTGCGGTACTGCACGACCTCGGCCTGGCACCGCAGGCACCGCTCGACGTGGCGACGCTGCGAACGGCTGAGGTGGGCGTCGCCCTCCGCGGTCGCGGCGAGCGCCTCCGTCATGTCCTCACACTGCACGGTGACCACCTCCCGTGGTCGTATCAGACCGCACGTGACTCTCCGTCGCGGCGGGGAAAGAGCTGATCGCGGAGCTTGTGGCGCGCCCTGTGCAGGCGAACCTTGGCCGCGGACTCGGAGATGCCGAGCTCCGAGGCGATGGCCTCGTGCGGCAGGTCGTAGACGTCGCGGAGCACGACGACGGCCCGCAGGCGTGGCGGCAGGCCTTCGAGGGCGACCCGGAGCCGGCTGCGGAGATCGTCGGCGTCGGCCCGCAGCTGGGGGTCGTGGTCGGGGTGGGCGTCGACCACGGTCGCCGCCTCGTCGAGGTCGTCGTGCCGGTTGCGGGCGCGCCGGCCCAGGTGGGTGGCCGCGCAGTTGGCCGTGATGCGGTACATCCAGGTCGAGAACTGCGCCTCGCCGCGGAAGCGCTTGAGCCCTCGATAGGCCCGCAGGTACGCCTCTTGCACCACGTCTCTCGCATCTTCCTCGTCACCCGTCAACCGGTAGGCGAGCGTGTACGTGTCCGCGTGGGTGACGCGGACGAGCTCGTCGAACGCCGCACGGTCACCGTCCTTGGCAGCGGTGACCAGTTCGGCCGTGTCACGTGCAGGTTCACGTGGCATCGGTGGTTTCGACTCCCCCCGTGAGCATTGTGTTACGCCCCGTTTCGTCGGCCGGTGCCCGGGGCCGCAGGACAACGGCGACGACCCCGCCGTCGGGCGGGGTCGTCGTGGATCGTGCTCTGCCGGTCGGGCACCGGGCCACACCCGCAGGTGCGGCGTCCTGTCAGCGGGTCTCCTTGTGGACCGTGTGCTGACGCTCCCACCGGCAGTACTTCTTCATCTCGATGCGCTCGCGGTCGTTCACCTTGTTCTT
>JAFGPU010000138.1 GCA_016936035.1 Acidimicrobiales bacterium | reverse complement strand
GACGCCGCCGACCGCCTGCGGGCCGCCCTGCGGGACCAGGGGCACGGCGAGCACGTCGCCGCGTCGTGGCGGCCCTGAGGGCGCTCAGCTCACCAGTTCGTCGGGCGAGGCCGGCTCGATCAGCTCGGCGCCTTTGTTGCGCACGCTGTTGACCTGGGTCGACACCGCAGTCAGCTCGGTGACGCCCGGGGGTGCGGGCACGAGCAGCTTGCCGAGCGTGTCGAGATCGTCGTTGTCGGGGTCGAGCCAGTCGTCCCACGCAGCGGGCGGCAGGATCACCGGCATGCGGTCGTGCACCTCGGACATCACCGCGTTCGCGTCGGTCGTGATGATGGTGCACGACCGCAGCGGCTCGCCGGTGCGGTTGCCCTCCGCGTCCTTGGGGCCCCGCCACACCTCCCACAGCCCGGCGAACGCGAACGGCTCGCCGTCGGGCCGGTGGACGAAGTAGGGCTGCTTGCGCTTCGCGTCGGGAAGCTTCTTCCACTCGTAGAACCCGTCCGCGGGGATCAGGCACCGGCGCCGCTTGAGCGCGGGCTTGAAGGCGTTCTTGGTGGCGAGCGTCTCGGCGCGGGCGTTGATCATGCGCGAGCCCACCTTGGGGTCCTTGGCCCACGCGGGCACCAGGCCCCAGTGGAAGGCGTCGACCCGGCGCACGCCCCCGTCGGACAGCACCGCGTACACGTCGTTGGTCGGCGCCACGTTGTAGGACGGCTCGAGCAGTGCCTCGGGGGCCGCGGCGTCGAAGTAGCGGGCGATCTCGTCAGGCGGCGAGGCGGACACGAAGCGACCACACATGGCACGTGACGGTACCGGCACGGGGGCGGTTCGCCCTGCCGGCACCTGTCGCTGTCAGCTCGAGGCGCCGGAGGGGGTGCGGCCCCGCCGGGCCACGCTGCGCAGCCGGGGGACGGCGCCCTCGGGCAGGCGTGCGCCGAACCGCCAGGCCAGCGGTCCGCCGCCTGCCGCCCGCAGCTCGGCGCGTGCCTCGCGACTGCGACCGCGGGCCAGCAGCCACCGGGCCCTGGTCAGGTGCTGGCGCCGGACCTCGCGCTCGTACTCGTCGGCGTGGGACGCCAGGAACTCGGGGTCGGCGCCGTAGACGCGCTCGACGATGGTGAGACGGGCCGAGGCGCAGGTGAAGCTGTCGGCGTCGGTGAGACGCTCGCTGGCATGTCCCCACTGGTAGGCCGTCTCGGCGTCGAGGTAGGCGGCGGGCCCGACCCGGGCGAGGCGGGCATGGCACTCGAGGTCCTCGTAGGTCGGCAGGTCCTCGGCGAACCACAGGGCGTCGCCGGCGACGGCACGCCGGACCATCATCGTGAACGTCGGGACGAAGTGGCCGCTCAGCACCCTCGGGTACAGGTCGCCGACGTGGACCGGGAAGTCGTCACGGCCCGCCGGCAGCGGGGCGAGCGCCGAGTACGGCTGGGCCGGGCCGAGCAGGGCATCCCACCCGAGGTCGCTGCCGTGCCAACGGGCGAGCTGGTGGTGGCCGTCGGCGCGGCCCTCGTGGCGGCTGGCGAAGTCGGTGAAGCTGAACACCACGTCGGGTCGCGCGTCCATGACGGCGCGCTGTAGGTCCAGCTTGTCCGGGTCCCACTCGTCGTCGGAGTCGAGGAACGCCACCAGAGTCCCGCGCGCGGCGCGCACCCCGTGGTTGCGGGCCCGCCCCGCCCCGCCCCGGGGGACGCGCAGGTACCTGACCGGGTCCGAGTACTGCGCCAGGACGTCCGCGGTGTCGTCGGTGGAGCCGTCGTCGACGACGATGACCTCGTCGCCGTCGCGGGTGCCGGCCAGGGCCGAGTCGACGGCGCGGGCGACCAGCCCGGCGCGCTGGTAGGTGGGGATGATCACGGAGACGGGTGAGGAGTCCACAGCGGTCGGGCAGCCTATGCCACCCTCGGTGGCGACGGTGGCCGAACGTGCGGTGGGCGCGGTCCCGAGGCCGTGGCGGCCGTCAGACGAGGCCCAGCGCCACCATGGCCCGGCCGACCTTGAGGAAGCTGGCGATGTTCGCCCCCACCACGTAGTTGCCGGGCGCGCCGAACTCGTCCGCGGTCGCGAAGCAGCGGTCGTGGATGCTGGCCATGATCTCGGCGAGCCGGGCCTCGGTGTGCTCGAAGGTCCACGAGTCGCGACTGGCGTTCTGCTGCATCTCCAGGGCGGAGGTGGCGACTCCCCCGGCGTTCGCGGCCTTGCCCGGCCCGAACAGCACGCCGGCATCGAGGAACGCCCGCACGCCCTCGGGTGTCGTCGGCATGTTGGCGCCCTCGGCCACCGCGATGCAGCCGTTGCGGATGAGCGCCGCGGCGTCGCGGCCGGTCAGCTCGTTCTGCGTGGCGCAGGGCAGGGCGACGTCGCAGGGCACCTCCCAGACCGAGCCCTTGGTGTGGAAGCGGGCCGTGCCGCAGCGGTCCGCGTAGTCGGCGATGCGGCCCCGTTCGTCGAGCTTGACGGCCTTGAGCACCTCGACGTCGATGCCCTTCTCGTCGACCACGTAGCCGTCCGAGTCGGAGCAGGCCACCACCCGGCCGCCGAGTTGGTTCACCTTCTCGATGGCGTAGACGGCGACGTTGCCGGACCCCGACACCACGCAGGTCTTGCCGTCGAGGCTGTCGCCGCGCGCCGCGAGCATCTTGCGGGCGAAGAAGACGGTGCCGTACCCGGTCGCCTCCGTGCGCACCAGCGCGCCGCTCCAGTCGATGCCCTTGCCCGTGAGGACGCCGGACTCGTAGCGGTTGGTGATGCGCTTGTACTGCCCGAACAGGTAGCCGATCTCGCGGGTTCCGACGCCGACGTCACCGGCCGGCACGTCGGTGTGCTCGCCGAGGTGCCGGTACAGCTCGGTCATGAAGCTCTGGCAGAACCGCATCACCTCGGTGTCGCTGCGGCCCTTGGGATCGAAGTCGGCGCCGCCCTTGCCGCCCCCGATCGGCATGCCGGTGAGGGCGTTCTTGAACGTCTGCTCGAAGCCCAGGAACTTCACCGTGCCGAGGTGCACCGACGGGTGGAACCGCAACCCGCCCTTGTACGGGCCGAGAGCGCTGTTGAACTCGACGCGGAAGCCCCGGTTGATCTGGATCTCACCGGTGTCGTCCTGCCACGGCACCCGGAAGATGACCTGCCGCTCCGGCTCGCAGATGCGCTCGATGACCTTGTGCTCGGCGAGCTCGGGGTCCTTCACCAGCACCGGCCCGAGCGACTCGAGGACCTCCCGCACGGCCTGCTGGAACTCCAGTTCACCCGGGTTGCGGCGCACCACGTCGGCGAAGATCCCTTCGAGCTTCTCGTCGATCATCCAGCGGTCCTTTCGGCGGGGAGACAGATATCCGTCAGGAAGCGTAGGGATCTCGGGCCTCCGGTCACGCATCCAGGTGGGCCCCCTACGCAGCGGCGGGACGTCGCTACCCGAGGTCCGGGCTGTCCGGGGACGTCGCTGCGCCCGCCTCATCACGGGGTGCCGGTGAATCAGCAGAGCCGGCCCCGAGGACCGGCTCTGCTGGACTGCATGGTCGGGCTGACAGGACTTGAACCTGCGACCCCTTGACCCCCAGTCAAGTGCGCTACCAAACTGCGCCACAGCCCGACGGGGACCG
>JAFGPU010000137.1 GCA_016936035.1 Acidimicrobiales bacterium | reverse complement strand
GGACCCCGAGACCGAGCTGCGGCTGGCGGCCGAGCACGTCCGCGATCGCTTCCGTGCCCAGGAGGCGGCGGAACGGCACGAATCGGCGGGATGACCCTCGTTCCGGCGACCACCGCAAGTAACGTGACCAACACTCGCAACAGGAGCAACACCAGCGATGTCCAGCATCGAGCACGTCGTCGGCCGTGAGGTCATCGATTCCCGGGGCAACCCGACGGTCGAGGTCGAGGTCTTCCTCGCCTCGGGCGCCACCGGCCGCGCCATCGTGCCGTCCGGCGCGTCCACCGGGCAGTTCGAGGCCGTCGAGCTGCGCGACGGCGGCGAGCGCTACGCGGGCAAGGGCGTCGAGGGCGCCGTCGACCACGTCAACGGCGAGATCCGCGAGGCCCTCATCGGCTTCGACGCCGCCGAGCAGCGCGAGATCGATCGCCAGATGCTCGACCTCGACGGCACCGACAACAAGGGCCGCCTCGGGGCCAACGCCATCCTCGGGGTGTCGCTCGCCGTGGCCAAGGCCGCCGCCGACGACCTGGGCCTGCCGCTGTACCGCTACGTGGGCGGCACCAACGCCCACGTGCTGCCGGTGCCCATGCTGAACGTGCTCAACGGCGGGGCGCACGCCGACAACAACGTCGACTTCCAGGAGTTCATGATCATGCCCGTGGGAGCGGCCAGCTTCCGCGAGGCGCTGCGCTGGGGCGTCGAGACCTACCACGTGCTCAAGCGCGTCCTCCACGACCGGGGCCTGGCCACCGCCATCGGCGACGAGGGCGGCTTCGCGCCCAACCTCGGGTCGAACGAGGAGGCGCTGCAGCTGCTGGTCGAAGCCATCGAGAAGGCCGGGCTGCGGCCGGGTGACGACGTCGCCCTGGCGCTCGACGTCGCGTCGACCGAGTTCTTCGCCGATGGCGTCTACACCCTGGCGGGCGAGGGCCGCGAGCTGAGCTCGTCCGAGATGGTGGGTCTACTGGCCGACCTCAGCGGGAAGTACCCGATCGTGTCGATCGAGGACGGCTGTGGAGAAGAGGACTGGGCCGGGTGGGCCGAGCTCACCAAGAGCATCGGCGGCAGCGTCCAGCTCGTCGGCGATGACCTGTTCGTCACCAACGTCGAGCGCCTGCAGCGCGGCATCGACGACGGCGTGGCCAACAGCATCCTGGTCAAGGTCAACCAGATCGGGTCGCTCACCGAGACCCTCGACACCGTCGGCATGGCGACCCGGGCGGCCTACACCAGCGTGATGTCGCACCGCTCGGGCGAGACCGAGGACACGACCATCGCCGACCTGGCGGTGGCCACCAACTGCGGCCAGATCAAGACCGGCGCGCCGGCGCGCAGCGACCGGGTGGCCAAGTACAACCAGCTGCTCCGCATCGAGGACGACCTGGGCGAGCAGGCCGCGTTCCGCGGTCACGCTGCTCTGGCCCGCGCGGGGGGCGGACTGCAATGACGGAACGCCGGCGGCGGGACGGCGAACTCGACCCGGTCGACGGTGGTGCCCAGGCGGTGGGGCCCCGATCGAGCCGGACACCAGATGACGACCAGGCGCGCGACGACGATCCGGGCGGCGGCGATGGCACCGTCGCGCCGGCCGGCGACGACGCGACGCCGCGCGTGCGCGGGGCGTGGACCACGCCGGCCGTGGTCGTGCGCGGTCCCGACGGCGAGGTCGTGCCTCCCGGCGAGCGCGCGCCCGGTCCCGGTTCGGGGCGCGGCCCCGGTGACGGTTCGGGGCGCGGCTCCGGTCCCGGTTCGGGGCGCGGCCCCGGTGACGGTTCGGGGCGCGGCTCCGGTCCCGGCCGGCGTCGTGTCCGCCCGCGGCGCATCCCGGGCGCCCCGGGGGCGGTCCTCCTCCGGCCGACGTTGATGGCCGACGCCGCGGACGGGCGCGACGCGCGCCGCCGCCGGCGGGCAGCGGGCGCGGTGGCCAGCGTCACGCCGTTGCCGCCCCGTCCGACTCGCCGGGGTGCAGCCGGGCCCGCCGACAGCGACTCCCCGGACCGGGCGGCGCCGGTGCGGCCGACCCTGCGTCCCGTGGGGCCCGGGGCCGGCGACCGCCGGGGCCGGCGCGGCCCGTCGCGATCGCGTCCCGGTGAGCCGCGCCCGCAGCGGGTGCTACGGGCGCTGTCCGGTCTCAACTTCGAGCGGTTGCTGCCCTCCGACGACGAGGCGCGGGGGCGGCGGGCCCTGCAGCTGCGACGCGCCGGCGCCTCGCTCGCTCTGGTGGCGCTCGTCGGGCTGGTGGTCTACTCCGTGTTCCCCGTGCGCACGTGGATCAACCAGCGCAGCGCCGCCGACCGGGCGCGCGAGCAGCTCGCGGCGTTCGAGCGCGAGAACGACCTGCTCGAGGAGGAGGCGCGCCAGCTGCGCTCCGACGAGCACATCGAGGTGCTCGCCCGCGAGCTCGGCATGGTGCTGCCGGGCGAAGAGCTCTACGGCATCTACCCCGCGCCCGCCGAGCCGGCGCCGTCCCCGGGCACCACGTCGACCACGGAGCGATCGACCGCAGACGGGCCGACCGCGGACGGGTCGACCCCCGAGCCGTCCGGGGGCTGAGCCCCGGCCGTCAGACCGGCTCGGGCACCCGCTCGCCGGCCTCGGTCTCGGCCCGGCGACGGGCCATGCGCTTACCGGCCTTGCCGATGCGGTCGATGCGCTTCAGCAGCGAGTCGCGGGCCCGCTCGGCCTCGTCGCTGAGACCGGTCAGGTTCTCGACACCCCAGTGACGCAGCACCACGGGCACCAGGATCTGCGCGTGGTGGATCTCGAAGTCGTAGATGCCCGCGCGGGCGATGGCCCGGGCGTGGGCGTCGAAGTCGACGATGCCGGTGCCGGGCATCTCGAACTCGCGCACCTGGCGCTCGATGGCG
>JAFGPU010000136.1 GCA_016936035.1 Acidimicrobiales bacterium | reverse complement strand
CCGGCGGGCCCGGCGGGGCGGGCAGGCGGCCGCTCGATCCGGACAACCCGTCGGGACCGTGGGGTCCCCCGAGCCGGCGGATCGGAGCCCCGTCGACCGACATCGCGCTGCCGATCCCGACCGGGACGTCCAGCTCGAAGAGGCGGGCGAGGCCCTGCGCGTTGCGCCAGGCCGAGCGGGCGTCGACGTTGCCGGCGCCGGCGACGACCGCTCGGAGCCGGCAGTTCGGTCGCCCCGCCGCCACCGCCAGGGCGACGGCGTCGTCCACGCCCGGGTCACACGTCACCACCCGGCCTGCGTCGGTCTCGGTGCGCATGGTGGCGCCGCTCGTCGGCCTCACGCCTCGAGCGTCGCGCAGAGCCGGGCGAGGCCGGTCAGCTGTCGCTCGCCGGCGATCCGGGCGACCGCGGCCGCGTCCCGACCGTCGGGGTCGCCGAGCAGCCGCGCCCGCCACCAGCGGGTGCGCGCCTCGAGAGGCGGCGCCCCGATCTTCGCTTCGAGGTCGACCGCATCGACGAAGGCGGCCCGGGCGAGCGCGTGGTCACCGGCGACCGCAGCGAGCACGGCCCGGAACCTGTCGACCGCCCCGTACACGAACGCACCGCCGGCGATGACGACCAACTCGCCCCGGTAGCCCTCGAGGAGGGGGAGCAGCACCTCGGCATGGCGCGTGCTGCCGGCCAGCGCCACGAGCTCGGCGGAGCCTGCGATCGTCGCGAGCCACAGCACGTCGCGGGGGACGGTCGCGAACCCGTCGTCGCAGTAGGTCTCCAGCAGATCCAAGGCCTCGGTGTGGCGCCCGAGGTGGGCGAGGCTGAGACCCAACATCGCCCGGAAGACGGGGAGGGCGGGGTTCTCGTCGACGGCGGCGCGCAGGAACGGTTCGAGGCCGGCGAGCTCGTCGCGCTCGACCGCCAGCCAGAACAGCTGCGACTGGAAGATGCGGGCGAAGTTCGGGTGGCCCTCGGCCACCTCGACCGCGCGGGCACCGATCGCCGCCGCCTCGTCGAAGCGGCCCTCCATGAGAGCGGCCATCGCCTGGCACTGCACGCCGTAGGCGTGCATCTGGCGCCACCGGAGCCGGGCGCCCTCGCGCACGAGCAGGTCGACGTCGTCCTCGAACCCGGCCCTGTCGCCGAGCATCAGCCGGGGCGCCGCCCGCCAGCGCGCCGCCACGATCCGGGGCTCGATGCCCGCCTCCGCCTCGATCTCGTCGGCGAGCGCGATCTGACGGGCCGCGTGGGGGCCGTTCCACAGCGCGACGATCAAGCTGCTGCGGGCGACCGTCGCCACCGGCGAGCCGGGCGGCGCGAGCGCGACCGCCTCCTCGGCGATCTCGACGGGTCGCCGGCCGGCGAGCTCGCGGTCGGACAGCCCGGCCACCGCCAGAGTGCCCGCGAGCTGGGCGAGCAGCTCGGACCGGAGGTCCGGCTCACCGTGTCCGAGCGCTCGGAGGCTCTCGTCGATCAGGCGCACCGACCCGCCGTCGAGCTCGCCCTGCGTCCAGAAGGCCGAGCGCGCCACCGCCGCCCGGGCCAGTCGCTGCGGCGACCCGGCGCGCCGCGCCGCGTCGGCGGCCAGCTCGGCCGCCTCGATGCGCTCGGCCTCGGCGAAGCGCTGCTCGTGGGCGTCGGCGATCGCGAGGTGCAGGTCCGCGATGCCCTCGTGCCACGGTGTCGGATCGCGTGCCAGCGCTCCCAGGCCCTCGCGCGCGTGGACGAGCGCATCCTCGGCGGCGAGCTGCTGCAGCCGGAGCCGGGCGGCGGCGAGGGAGGTCTCGGCCGCTCGCCGGGTGCGTCCGGGCTCGGCGGCAGCGCAGTAGTGGTGGGCGACCCGCCCGAGCTGCGACTCGGCGCCGTCGTAGACGGTCTCGATCGCCGCGGCGATCGCCCCGTGCCGGCGCGTGCGGCGGGTCTCGCCCACGCCCGCGAGCAGGGCGTCGCGCGTCAGACCGTGGCGGAACTGCCACCACCCGGCGGTCAGCTCCCGCACGAGGCCGGCGCGCTCTGCCTGTTCGAGGGCGTCGAGCACGTGTCCGCCGCCGCGCCCGCCGCCTCCGTCGAGCCCGCCGAAATCGATCCCGCAGCCGTCTCCGTCGCCGATGGCGGCCTCGAGCACGCTGGACTCGAACTCGGTGCCCAGGAGGGCCGCCCACTCGAGGACCGCGCGCGCCGCGCCGAGCCCGTGGAGGCGTCGCGCCACGATCGCGGCCACCTTGTCGGGCACGGCCGCCCCCCGCTCGTGGGGTGACGCCGGGCGGGGCTCGACGAGCGGGCGCCCGCCGGTCGAGCGGGCGTCGTGCACCAGCTCGTTGATCAGCAGGGGGTTGCCGCCCGTCATGCGCCACACGGTGCTCGCCTCGCTGCCGGTCAGGTCGAACGCCTCGGTGGCCAGGAGCTCGCGCACCTGGTCACGGTCGAGCGCCTGCAGCGTCATCACCTCGGCGTCCTGGCGGCGCTCGAGGTCGTGGACGAGCGAGATGAGGTCCGAGGTCGCGTCGGCGCCGGTGTCGCGGTAGGTCCCGATCACCAGGACGCCCGGAGGCCGGGAGACCGAGAGCAGGTG
>JAFGPU010000135.1 GCA_016936035.1 Acidimicrobiales bacterium | reverse complement strand
GGCCGACCCTCGGGCACCTCGTCGATGTCGTCGACGAACACCACGCCCAGGTCGCGGAAGCGGTCGACCACCAGCCGGTTGTGCACGATCTCGTGGTAGCAGTACACGGGCGGCTCGAAGGCGCGCACCATCCAGGCCAGCGCCTTGATCGCCATCTCGACACCGGCGCAGAAGCCCCGGGGCGCGGCGAGGAGGACCTTGTCGACGGGCATCGACGCCAGGGTATCGACGGTCGGGCCGCGCGCACCCGCCGACGGGCCGGCCGCCCGGCTGGCCTCAGCAGCCGGTAGCGATGGTCAGTGCCGGCGACGACCGGTGTGAGCGCCGTCCTCGCAGATCGGCGGCGCCGCTTGTCGGCCCACCGCAGGCTTCTCCGTGCCGGGCCGTAGACTGTTGCGCCTATGTCCGCACCCCGAGTCGTCGCCGTCGCGCCTGGTTCCCCGGCCGCGCGCGCCGGCCTGGCCGAGGGCGACGAGATCTTGGCGATCAACGGCGAGGTGCCGCGCGACCTGCTCGAGTGGCGGTCGCTGGTCGACGACGCCGACCCCGCGGTCGAGGTGCGCCGCGGCGGGCTCGAGTCGCTGGTGGCGGTGTCCAAGCGGGCGGGCGAGCCGCTGGGGGTCGAGGTGCACTCGGCGCTGTTCGACAAGGTGCGCACCTGCGACAACCACTGCGAGTTCTGCTTCATCTACCAGTTGCCGCCCGGCCTGCGCCGCAGCCTGTACCTGAAGGACGACGACTACCGCCTGTCGTTCCTGTACGGCAACTTCACCACCCTCACACGCTTCACCGAGGCCGACCTCGAGCGGGTGCTGGTCGAGGGGCTCAGCCCGCTCTACGTCAGCATCCACGCCACCGACCCGACCGTGCGGGCCGAGATGCTGCGCAACCGGCGCGGCGCCACCAGCCTGCGCTGGCTGCGCGCCCTGCTCGACCACGGCGTCGAGGTGCACGGCCAGGTGGTGCTGTGCCCCGGCGTCAACGACGGCGCCGTGCTCGACGACACGCTCGCCGGGGTGCTCGACCGCTACCCCGAGCTGGCCTCGCTGTGCGTCGTGCCGCTCGGCGTATCGCGGTTCAACACCGAGGCCCGCATGCGGCCCCACACCCGCGACGAGGCCGCTGCCGTGCTCGACGCCGTGCACGACTGGCAGCAGGTCTACGAGGCCGTCCTCGGCCGCCGCCTCGTCTACGCGGCCGACGAGTACTACCTGCTCGCCGCACGGCCGTTCCCGCCCGCGGCCGACTACGGCGACTTCCCCATGTACGAGGACGGCATCGGCATGGCCCGGGCGTTCGAGGCCGAGCTGCTCGGCACCGGCACCGCGCCCCGCCGCGACGACGACCCCGACCGGGGTGGCTTCTTCCGCAACGCCGACGAAGAGACGTCCGCCGTGGCGCGGGTGGCGAACCGGTCGCCGGGGGCGCACGAGCGCGGGGCGTCGGGCTGCGGCACGGTCGGCGTGGCCGACGGCGACACGTCGGGTTCGATCGAGGCCGACTACGAGCCGTACCGCGGCGTGCGGGTGGCACCGGGCAAGCTCGTGCAGATCGGCGCCAGCCGCCATGCCCCGGTCGGCATCCTCACGGGGCCCTACGGCGCCCGGGTGCTCGCCCCGCTGGTGGCGGCGCTGGGCGTGCCCGGCGTCCGCATCGTCCCGGTCGAGAACCGCTACTTCGGCGGCAACGTCGGCGTCACCGGCCTGATGGTCGGCGACGACCTCGCCCGCGTGCTGTCGACCGAGCCCGAGGGTCACCGCTACCTGCTGCCCGACGTGTGCCTGACCCAGGGCCGCTTCCTCGACGGCACCGAGCCGTCCGACCTGCCCCGACCGGTCGAGATCGTCCCCACCGACGGGCGTGCGCTGCGCGCCGCGCTGGGCCTCGCCGAGCCCGGCGCCACCGCCGGCGCCGCCGCCGGGTCGGCCGCCGGCCCCACCCCCACCAGGAGCTGAGCGTGGCCCTACCCGTCGTCGCCATCGTCGGGCGACCGAACGTCGGCAAGTCGACCCTGCTCAACCGCGTCGTCGGGCGGCGCGCCGCCATCGTCGAGCAGCGTCCGGGCGTCACGCGCGACCGCAAGGACGTCGAGGCCGACTGGCTCGACCGGCGGTTCCGCCTGGTCGACACCGGCGGGTGGATGGCGCGCGGCTCCGACCTCGACGACAAGGTCAGCGCCCAGTCCGAGCGCGCCATCGCCGACGCCGACGTCGTGCTGTTCGTGGTCGACGTCGTCACCGGCGCCACCGACGACGACGCCCGCGTCGCCGAGCTGCTGCGCCGGTCGGGCAAGCCCGTGCTGCTGGTGGCGAACAAGGTCGACGACACGGGGCGCGAGAGCCAGATGTGGGAGCTGCTCGGCCTGGGCCTCGGCGAGCCCCACCCGGTCAGCGCCCTGCACGGCCGGGGCACCGGCGACCTGCTCGACGCCGTGGTCGTCCACCTGCCCCCCGCCGACGCCGACGAGCTGGCGTCCCTCGAGCCCGGGACCGGGACCGGGTCGGGTGAGCGGGTCGAGGGCCGTGGCGACGGCGAGACCGTGGCCGTCGCCATCGTCGGCCGTCCCAACGTGGGCAAGTCCACGCTGTTCAACCGTCTGACCGGCGACGAGCGCTCGGTCGTGCACGACCTGCCGGGCACCACCCGCGACACGGTCGACACGGTCGTCGAGACCGACATGGGCCCCGTGCGCCTCGTCGACACGGCCGGCATGCGGCGCAAGGCGAAGATCGACGAGGGCACCGAGTACTACTCCCTGGTCAGGGCGCTGCAGGCGGTCGACGAGTCCGACGTGGCGCTGCTCGTCATCGACGCCACCGAGGGGGTCACCGGCCAGGACCAGCGCCTCGCCGAGCGCATCGACGCCGCCGGCTGCCCCGTGGTGGTGATGCTCAACAAGTGGGAGCTGCTCGACGCCGAGGGGCGGTCCGAGCTGCGCTGGCAGGTCAGCGACAAGTTGCGCTTCGTCGGCGACGCTCCTGTGCTGCCGGTGAGCGCCCTGTCCGGCAAGGGGGTGCACAAGCTGTTCCCGGCCCTCGAGGCCAGCGTCGCTGCCTACCACCGGCGCATCCCCACCAGCCGGGTCAACGCGGTCCTGCGCGACGCCCAGGCCGCGCACCAGGCTCCGGGCGGCGCCCGCGTGCTGTACGCCACGCAGGGGGCCGCCGAGCCGCCGACGTTC
>JAFGPU010000555.1 GCA_016936035.1 Acidimicrobiales bacterium | reverse complement strand
TCAATTCGGTCTCCGGTGGTGGCGGGGTCAGCCCACCGGCACCGGCTGCGGTGCCTCGCCGGCGGCGGCGACGGGCACCGGCGCCAGGTCGACCCGCCGGAGGAGCTGGGCGTTCAGTGCCACCACGATGGTCGACAGGCTCATCAGGATGGCCCCCACCGCGGGCGACAACGTGACACCCGCCCACGCCAGCACGCCGGCGGCCAGCGGGATGGCGACGACGTTGTAGCCCGCCGCCCATCCGAGGTTCTGGACCATCTTGCGGTACGACGCCCGTGACAGGCGGATGACGCCGGTCACACCCCGGGGGTCGCTGCTGGCCAGCACCACCCCGGCCGACTCGATGGCGACGTCGGTGCCGGCGCCGATGGCGAGGCCGACATCGGCCCGGGCGAGGGCCGGAGCGTCGTTGACCCCGTCGCCGACCATGGCGACCCGCAGGCCCCGGCCCTGGAGCTCGCTGACGGCCTTGTCCTTGTCCTCCGGCAGCACCTCGGCGAAGACCTCGTCGATGCCGAGGTCCCGGCCGACCGCCTCGGCGACCTCGCGGGCGTCGCCGGTGATCATGACCACGTCGACCCCCATGGCCTGGAGGTCGGCGACCGCCTGGCGTGCCTCGGGGCGCACCTCGTCCTCGAGGGCCAGCACGCCCACGACCTCGGCGTCACCCCGCACGAGGTACAGGACGGCGGCACCCCGACCCTTCCACTGCTCGACCTGGTCGCGCAGCCCGGAGGGGACCTCTGCGCTGCGCTCCCGCAGCAGGGCGGGACCTCCGACCGCGTAGGTGACGCCCTCGACGGTCGCCTCGACGCCGCGGCCGGTGATGGCACGGAACTCGCTGCCGGCGGCGATCTCGCCCCGCCCACGGGCCTCGGCGACGATGGCCCGGGCCAGGGGATGCTCGCTGTCGGACTCGACCCCGCCGGCGATGTGCAGCACGCGGTCGTCGTCGAACCCGGCCTCCGCGCTGCCGACGACCCCGCTCACCACGTGCTCGCCCCGGGTGAGGGTGCCCGTCTTGTCGAAGAGCACCGCGTCGATCGTGCGCATGCGCTCGAGCGCCAGCCGGTCCTTGACCAGGATGCCGGCCTTGGCCGAGACGGCCGTGGCCAGGGCGATGACGAGCGGGATGGCCAGGCCGAGGGCGTGGGGGCAGGCGATGACGAGCACGGTCACCGTACGGACGATGGCGTTGTCGACGTTGCCGAGCAGCGACCACACCAGGAAGGTGAGAACGCCGGCACCCGCGGCGACGAAGAACAGGAGGGCCGCGAAGCGGTCGGCGAGCGCCTGCGCCCGGCCACCGCTGGCCTGGGCCTCGGCGACCAGCCGCTGGATGCCGGCGAGCGTGGTGTCGTCGCCCACGGCGTCGACCTGCACCCGGATGGCCGAGTCGGTCGACACGGTGCCGGCCACCACCCGCTCGTCGACGCTCCGCACCACCGGACGGGACTCGCCGGTGATCATCGACTCGTCCATCTCGGCGGCGCCGTCGACGATGGTGCCGTCGGCCGGCACCCGGGCCCCCGGGCGGACCAGCACCACGTCGCCGGGGGCGAGCTGCGCCAGCGGCACCGTCTGCACCTCGCCGTCGGGGCCGACGCGCTCGGCGTCGTCGGGCAGCAGCTCGGCCAGAGCGGCGAGCGCGCCCTGCGCCTGGCCGATGGCCTTCATCTCCTGCCAGTGGCCGAGGAGCATCACGGTGACCAGCGCGGCCAGCTCCCACCAGAAGTCCAGGTCGAGCACGTCGAAGCTGGTCAGCATCGAGGCGCCGTACGCCACGACGATGGCCATGGCGATGAGCAGCATCATGCCCGGCTGCCGGTCGCGTGCCTCGGTGACACCTCCGGCCAGGAAGGGCCAGCCGCCCCACCAGAACACGATCGAGCCGAGCACGGGGCCGAGCCAGCTCATGCCCGGGAAGTCGATGGTGTAGTCGAACCAGTCCATCACCATCTCGCTGGTGACGACCAGGGGGACGGTGAGCGCGAGGCTCAGCCAGAACTTGCGCCGGAAGATCTCCGGGTCGTGGCCGGCGTGCTTGTCGTGGCCTCCGTGGCCTCCATGATCCCCGTGACCGCCGTGACCGCCGTGACCGGCGTGGTCTGCCTGGTCGTGATCTTCGTGGTCCGCGTGGGACGCACCGGTGTCGTGCTGCACATGGCCCCCGTGGTGGTCGCCCCCGTCGGCGCCGCTGGCCGGGGCTGGGTTCTGGTCTCGGTCGAGCATGTGGTCGTGGCTGGCTGGTGACGGATGCATGGTACGACCTCCTTCTGCCACATACCCTACGGGGGTATGGAAGCCTCGTCAACCGCCGCGACGGCCATGGCCTACGGTGCGTCCGATGGAGCTGATCGATGCGCTGCGCACCACCGGCGCGATCCGCGAGTTCACGCCGGACCCCGTGCCCGACGACGTCCTCGTCCGTGTGCTCGACACCGCCCGGTTCGCCCCGAGCGGCGGCAACCGCCAGGGGTGGCGGGTCGTCGTGGTCAAGGACGTCGACGCCCGGCGCCGCCTGCGCGACCTCTACCTCGACGGCTGGTACGAGTACCTGGCCATGGGCGCAGCCGGGCTCACGCCGTGGGCCCCGGTGACCCACCGGGCCGCCGAAGCCCGGGCCGTCGCCGACGCCGACCGCATCGCCCGCGAGGCGGCGGCCGGCCCCGGCGGCTTCGCCGAGCACCTCGACGAGGTGCCGGCGCTGCTCGTGGTGTTCGCCGACCTGCGGGCGCTGGCCGCCGTCGACCGCGATCTCGACCGCTACACGCTGGCCGGCGGCGCGTCGATCTACCCGTTCACCTGGAGCCTGCTGCTGGCGGCCCGGTCCGAGGGCCTGGGCGGCGTCGTCACCACCATGCCCATCCGTCGCGAAGCCGACGTCAAGGCCCTGTTCGGGGCCCCGGACGAGTTGGCCGTCGCCGCCGTCGTCGCGTTGGGGCGGCCGGTGCGGCAGCCCCGCCGGCTCACGCGCCGACCGGTCGCCGAGTGGGCGAGCACCGACCGGGTGGACGGCGCCCCGTTCGGGGGGTGACCCTCAGCTGCGAAGCTGCCCCACCAGGCGGAGCACGTACCAGAACAGCATCATCACCGAGGCGAAGAGCTGCACCGACGCCCCCACGTAGGCCTCGGAGGGGTAGCGCCGCAGGATCGTCTGCGTCTGGTACAGGATCGATGCACCGGCCAGGGCGATCATCGCCACCGAGAACCAGATGCCCAGCTCGAGGCCGAAGATGACGGCGGCAAGGATGAGCACCAGGGCCGACACGCCGCCCCACAGCAGCATCGGCCGAAGGAACGACAGGTCGTGGCGGGTGACGAAGGCGACCGCGGACAGCCCGGCGAACCCGGCGACGGTGATGACCGCCGCGGCCACCACGGTGGAGGTGCCGTTGGGCTGCACCTCGAAGAAGTAGTGGAGGAACGGGGCGAAGATGACCGCCTCGGCCGCGGCCATGGCGAAGAGCCCGAGGTACTGGCGCGACGGCTCGAGCACGTCGTGGGCGGCGGTGGTGGCCAGCCAGTTGACCACCATGAAGCCGCCGAGCAGCAACAGCCACATCGTGCTGCGTCCCGAGATGAAGTCCCACATCGCCTCGGCCACGCCGAGGTTGATGAGCAGGGCCTCGAAGGCGATGAACGCCCCGACGGCGACCAGCAGGTGCTGGTAGACGCGGACGATGAAGTCGCCACGGGCGGCGTCGTCGAGTGTTGCGACCGGGCGGTAGCCCACAGGCGCGGCGGACATGTGATGAGCCTCCTGGACGCCGGGGCCTCCCCAGCGGTCGATGCCGCCACGTTATCGCCGCCCGACGACCCGGGCGCGCCGTCCGCGGCATGAGTACAGTGCCGTGCCACGCAACCTGCTCACGACCTCGGCTTCCCTGCGCTCCTCGCCGCCGCGGGCGAGGGGCACGCTGGTGCGCTCGGCGAGATCTTCCGCACGTACCAGCCCCGCCTGCTGCGCTACCTGCGGGCCCAGGAGCCCGGCATGGCCGACGACCTGGCCGCCGACACGTGGCTCGCCGTCGCCCGGGGCCTCGACCGCTTCCGCGGCGACGAGGCCGGCTTCCGCGGCTGGCTGTTCACCATCGCCCGGCACAGGCTGATCGAGCACCGGCGCCGCCAGGGCCGCCGCCGCACCGACCCGATGCCCGCCGACAGGCTCGACGGTCCGGTGGACCGGGGGTGGGGCGGCGATCCGGCCTGGGTCGTCCTCGAGCAGCTGGGGGCGCAGCAGGCGGTCGAGGTGCTCGTCGGCGAACTGGCTCCCGACCAGGCCGAGGCCGTGCTGCTGCGCGTCGTCGGCGGCTTCCACGCGGCCGAGGTC
>JAFGPU010000134.1 GCA_016936035.1 Acidimicrobiales bacterium | reverse complement strand
CCTCGGGCGTGTCGCGGTGGTTCACGGACACGATGCGGCCATCCTGCACACCGACGTCGCCCGGCCGGCCCGGCGCACCGGTGCCGTCGACGATGGTGGCCCCGCGGATGATGAGATCGAGCATGTCCGGCCTCTCGTTTCTGACGGTCCGTCAGATAGTAACGGGCGGCTCCGCCGCTTGGCCATGCCCCGGGGTGACGTCAGTCGATGCCGGCACCCGGCACGCACGCCTCGCCACCATCGCCGGACAGCACGGGCCACGCCATCGCCCTGCGGGTCTCCGGCCCGTACACCCCGTCGATGGCGAGCCCGTGGCGCGCCTGCACCGCGCGCACCGCCTCGGCCGTCGCGGCGCCGTAGACGCCGTCGACCCCGACCGCCTGCCCGTTGCAGCGCTCGAGCGCCGCCTGCACGAGGCGCACCGTCGCGTCGCTGCCGTGCTGGCCATCGAGCCGGCACGCCGGCGACGCGAACGGCGTCACCGGACCGTGCACCGGGAGCTGGACCACGCCCCCGGCGCCACCGAAGGGAGCAGCGCCGGTGCAGGCGGGCAGCCCGCCGGCGTCGCCGGCGTCGTCGGCCCCCCGCCCCGCCGTCCACGGGTCGTCGGGATCGGAACGCAGGGCGCTCACCTGCGAGCCGCTCGCCTCCGCAGCGCCGCCACCCCAGGCGTCGTTGTCGGGATCGCCGTCGGACAGCAGGGCCATGAGGAACGCGAACGCCGTGAGGCCGCCCAGGAACTTGAGCCCCGGATCGATGTCCTTCAGCGCCATTCCAGCTCCCCGTGACGTGCCCACACAGCTCCGCCGTCCATACCCAGAGTGCGGATGACCAAACGTTACGTGCTGACGACGCCTGTGCACGAGCCGGCGCGGCTCAGGAACGCCGACCGAGCGCCCAGCAGGCGATGCCGGCGGCGACACCGACGTTCAACGAATCGACGCCGCCCCGCATGGGGATCGCGATGCGATCGTCGGCGGCCGCGAGCGTCGCCGCCGACAGGCCCGGGCCCTCGGCGCCGAGCAGCAGGGCCACCCGCTCGTCCCCGGCCACCCGCACCGCGTTTAGAGGGGTGGCCTCCGGCGCCGGGGTGAGCGCCAGCGACCGGAAGCCGGCGGAACGCACCACCTCGAGGCCGCCCGGAAGCCGGGGGATCCAGGCCCACGGAAACGCGTAGCCCTCGCCCATGGCCACCCGGGCGACCCGGCGGTAGAGCGGATCGGTGCACGTCGGGTCGAGCAGCACCGCGTCGAAGCCGAGCCCCGCCGCGGAGCGGATGATCACGCCCAGGTTGGTCGGGTTGCTCACCTGTTCGAGCACGACGACCCGCCGGGCGGTGGCGACGACCTCGCTCGCGTCGGGCATCGGGCGGCGGTCGAAGCTCGCCAGCATCCCCCTGTGCACCCCGAGGCCCGTGATGCGTCGCAGCACCGACGGCCCGGCAGCGAAGACCTCGGCCCCGGCGGGGACCGGGGGCAGCGGATCGGTGCGGGTGGCGTCGACCAGCGCGGCCCGCAGCCGGTAGCCGGCGCGCAGCGCACGCTCGACCACCACGTCGCCCTCGGCGATGAAGATGCCGGAGGCCACCACGCGCCGACCCCGCAGCCGCGGGCCCGCCAGCTCGCGGTCGCGCAGGCCGACGAACTCGGCGATCCGCGGATCGTCGGGGTCGTCGACGGGGGTGCGCACGGTCAGGATCGTCGCCGTCCCCGGACCGGCGGGGCAAGGCGCGTGGACTCGCGGTCAGCCGATGTCGCCCCCGAGCAACACGAACAGCACCGCCAGCGCCACCAGCGCGACCATCCCCCACAGCGGCCCGAACGCCCGGACCAGGCCGACGGCCAGGACGATCGGCCCGGCCAACCCGACCGCCCACGTGGGCGGCACGGACGTGGCGCCCTCGGGTCGGCTCTCGCGCGCCACCCGCAGGACCACCGCCACCATCACCAGCACCGCCAACGCGATGATGGCCACCAGCGGATCGGCGACGAGGCCGAGCACCACCGCGCCGGCCAGCACCACCAGGGCGGAGGCCCACCGGACCAGGGTCCGGCGATCGCGGATGCCCCGACCGCCGCCGGCGTGATCGACCGGGCCCGCGGGCCCGCCGGGGTGCACGCGGGTGGGGTCCGGCGCGCCGTCCCGGTCCGGGCCCGGTCGCGTTGTCGACGCCCGCGTGCCTGCGACGGCGGTGAGCTCGGGCCCTACCGGCGGTGGCGACGGCGGAGGCGGCGGGACCGGTGCACCATCCAGCATCGCTGCCCGCAGCTCGGTGGCCGTGGGACGGGCCCTCGGATCGGGCGCCATCGCCGCCTCGACCCATGGCAGCAGCGCGTCCGGCACGCCGTCGAGGTCGACGATGCCCTGCACGACCCGCTGGGCCGCGACGTCGGGGGACGCCGCGCCCACCGCCGGGCGCCCCAGCGCCGCGTAGGCCAGGACGGCGCCCCAGGACCACACGTCGCTGGCCGCGGTCACCTCGTCGCTGGTGAGGCGCTCCGGCGGCATCCACGCCGGCGTGCCCACCCACGCGCCCGTCCGGGTGACCGCGGGCGCCCCCGGGAACCAGGCGATGCCGAAGTCGACGACCCGGGGACCGTCCGGTCCGAGCACCACGTTGCGTGGGGTGAGGTCACGGTGCACGACCCCGGCGGCATGGATCGCCACCAGCGCGTCGGCCAGTGCGGTGGCGAGCGCGCGGAGCGGTCCGGCCTCGAGCGGGCCGTGGCGGCTGACGTGCTCGTGCAGCGTGGGGCCGGCGACGTAGGCCGACGCCAGCCACGGTCGGTCGGCCTCGAGGTCGGCGTCGAGCAGGCCGGCCACGGACGAGCTCCGGACCCGCCGGGCCGCCGCCACCTCGCGTGCGAAGCGGGCCCGGGCGTCCGGGTCGCCCACGAGGGCGGGGTCGAGCAGCTTGAGCGCCACGCGACGCGGCGCGCCGCCCGCCGCGCCGGTCGGGTCGTCCGCCGACCACACCTCGCCCATGCCGCCGGTCCCCAGCGGCTCGACCAGCTGGTACGGCCCGACCCGGTCGCCGGCGTTCACCGGTCCGCCCCGCCGCCGGTGCTCGACGCCACGTCGCCTCCTCCCTGCCCGGCTCGCGACCGCGGTCGTGTCGGCGTTGCGGTCGTGTCCGGCACTGGCCGTGGGAACCGTAACGTGGAGCGGCGCCCGAGGCGCGCACACCGGCGACGCCATCGGCCGCCGATGTCCTAAGCTGTACAAGTCTGATACAAGTGTCGCGGCGCGCACCGCCCCTGCCGCCGGCAGCCACGCCCTCACCCCGGAGACGTTTCGCCATGCCCAAGATCACGGTCGCCAACCCCGTCGTCGAGCTCGACGGCGACGAGATGACGCGGGTCATCTGGCAGTTCATCAAGGACAAGCTCATCCTCCCCTACCTCGACGTCGACCTGCGCTACTACGACCTGTCGATCCAGAAGCGCGACGAGACCGACGACCAGATCACCGTCGACGCGGCCAACGCCATCAAGCAGCACGGCGTCGGCGTCAAGTGCGCCACGATCACGCCCGACGAGGCTCGCGTCGAAGAGTTCGGCCTCAAGCAGATGTGGCGGTCTCCCAACGGCACGATCCGCAACATCCTGGGCGGCGTGGTGTTCCGCGAGCCGATCATCTGCTCGAACGTGCCCCGGCTCGTGCCGGGCTGGACCAAGCCGATCGTCATCGGTCGTCACGCGCACGCCGACCAGTACAAGGCCACCGACTTCCGGGTGCCCGGGCCCGGCACCCTCACCATCAGCTACACGCCCGACGACGGCGGCGAGCCGATGCAGTTCGAAGTGGCGAAGTTCAACGACAGCGGCATCGCCATGGGCATGTACAACTTCGACGAGTCGATCCGCGACTTCGCCCGGGCGTCGCTGCGCTACGGGCTCGAGCGCCACTACCCCGTCTACCTGTCGACCAAGAACACCATCCTCAAGGCCTACGACGGCCGGTTCAAGGACCTGTTCCAGGAGGTGTTCGACACCGAGTTCAAGGCCGACTACGACGCCGCCGGCCTCACCTACGAGCACCGCCTCATCGACGACATGGTCGCCCAGGCCATGAAGTGGGAGGGCGGCTACGTGTGGGCCTGCAAGAACTACGACGGCGACGTGCAGTCCGACGT
>JAFGPU010000133.1 GCA_016936035.1 Acidimicrobiales bacterium | reverse complement strand
GCCGTGGCGGCCGACGGCCTGGCGGGCACCGCGACCATCATCTCGGCGGCGCAGACCGGCGCGCTGGTGAACTTCGATCCGAGCGTGCAGCTCGAGCTGCTCGTGACGGTGCCTGGTCACCCGCCCTACCCGGCCTCGCTGCAGGCCGTGGTGCCCCAGCTCCACCTGGCCCGCGTCCAGCCCGGTGCCACCGTCGCGGTGTCGGTGGGTCGCGCCGACCACCGGCAGCTCGTCCTCGACTGGGACCGGGAGCCGTAGCACGACCATCTCGCGGTTCCCCCTGGTGGCGGGCCGGGGGAACCGTGCCCGGCGGGCGGGCCGGTGCGGCGGGCAGGGGGTCCCGGGCGGTCGGCGGACGCCGCCCGGCTCCCGAGCAGACCCGCCGCTCGCTACTTGTCGACGCGGTGTCGATATGATGCCGACACCGCGTCGACAAGGAAGGTGGTCGGATGTACCTGGGCCTGCGAGACCTGCGGGTCGCCAAAGGACGGTTCGCGCTCGTGGGCGTCGTCATCGTCCTCGTGGCGCTGCTGTCCACCGTGCTCGCCGGACTGGCCAACGGGCTGGTCGACGACGGCATCTCCGGGCTGCGGGCGCTGCCGATCACCCACCTCTCCTTCCAGGAGGGGGCCGAGAGCTCGTTCAGCCGCTCGATCCTCACCACCGACCAGCTCGCCACGTTCGACGAGGCACCCGGGGTCGAGGCCACGCCCATCGGGGTGTCGTTCCTGAACGCCGCCACCGACGACGGCAAGACCATCGACATCGCGCTGTTCGGCGTCGACCCCGGTGGTTTCCTCGCCGGGGCGTCGGCCGCGGGCGACGGAGCGACCCCCGCCCCGAGCGGCGGCATCGAGGACGGGCTCGTCCTCGCCCAGGACCTGGCCGACGAGGTCGAGATCGGCGAGCGCTTCACCATCGCCGGGTCGGATCTGACGCTGCCGGTCGTCGGCTTCACGTTCGCCGGCACGTACGGCCACGTTCCCATCGCCTACACCAGCCTCGACACGTGGCGGCAGCTCCAGTACGGCGACGACCCCCGGGGTCGCTTCGCCGCGATCGCGCTGCGCGCCACCGGCGACGCCGACCTGGCGGCGCTCGACGAGGCGGCCGGCACCGAGACCGGCACCCGCGAGGACGCGTTCGCCGGCTCGCCCGGGTACAGCGCCGAGACGGCCACCATGTCGCTGATCCGCGGCTTCCTGCTGGTCATCTCGGCCCTCGTGGTCGGCGCCTTCTTCACCGTGTGGACCGTCCAGCGCACCCGTCAGATCGGGCTGCTCAAGGCGCTCGGCGCGTCGACGGGGTACGTCGTGCGTGACGCGCTGGGCCAGCTGGCCGTGATCCTGCTGGTCTCGGTCCTCGTCGGCACGCTCATCGGCCTGGGCGTCGGCAGCCTGGTCGGCGAGGACGTCCCGTTCAGCTTCACCGCCGGCTCGGTCGTGGCGTCCGCCGTCGCCCTGGCGGTCGTCGGCATGGCCGGCAGCCTCGTCGCGCTGCGCAAGCTCACCGGCGTCGACCCGGTCATCTCCCTGGCCGCCGAGCAGTGACCCCCGACCCCCGCAAGGAGCACGCCGTGGCCCTTCACCTCGACGACGTCACCGTCACGGTCCCCGACGGCGACGACACCCTGACCATCCTCGACCGGGCCCGTCTCGCCGTCGCGCCCGGCGAGCTGGTGACGATCACCGGCGCGTCGGGGTCGGGCAAGTCGACTCTGCTGGCCGTCGCCGGGCTGCTCCGCCGCCCGACCAGCGGCGAGGTCACGGTCGCGGACCGGCCCACCGCCGCGCTCCGGGGCCGCGACCGCACGGCGCTCCGCCGCGACAGCATCGCCATCGTGTTCCAGGCGGCGCAGGTCTTCCCGTCGCTGACGGCGGTCCAGCAGCTCGAGCTCGTCGCCCACATCCGCGGCGAGCTCGACGGCGCCGCCCGCCGCCGGGCACGCGACCTGCTCGACCTGCTGGGCCTGGGGGGCCGGGCCGACCAGCTCCCCGGCCACCTGTCCGGCGGCGAGCGACAGCGGGTCGGCATCGCCCGGGCCCTCATGGGCGAGCCGGCGGTGCTGCTGGCCGACGAGCCGACCGCGGCGCTCGACCCGCAGCGCGCCCGCGAGGTCATGGAGCTGCTGGCCGCCGAGACCCGGCGCCGCGGCCTGGCCACCGTCGTGGTCATCCACGACCCCGCCCACCTCGACCTGGCCGACCGGTCCTACGTCCTGCACGGCGGCGCCCTCCAGCCCGCGACAGCCGCCGTCCCGTCCCCCTGACGAGCAGCCCGTGCCCCGCATCACCGGCCCTGACATCGCCACCCACGTCGCCCAGCAGGAGGCGGCGGTCGTGCGGGCCGCGATCGAGCTGTTCGCGGCGCGCGGCTACACCGAGGTCACCCTGGCCGACATCGCTGCCGCGGTGGGCCTGGCCCGCACGTCGCTCTACCGGTACTTCCCCGACAAGGACCACATCCTGCTCGCCTGGCTGCGCACCGAGATCGACGAGCTGGTCGAACGCAGCCAGGCGATCGCCGGCGCAGACCTGCCGGCCACCACCCGCCTCGTGCAGTGGTTCCACCTGCACCTCGACTACATCGCCGACCCCGACCACCAGCTGTTCACGGCCATCGCCGCGACGATGGGCAACCTGTCCGCGGCGGTGCGCGCCGAGGTGGTCGACCAGCACCGTCGGCTCTACGCCACGGTGGACGGCATCGTGGCCGACGCCCTCACGGCGCCCGCGGCGGGACGTCCCGCGTCCGCCGCCCTGCACGACCGCCACGCCGGCCCGGACCGTCACCCTCCCGCCGACCCCGCCGATCCCGACAGCCCCGACGACCGCGACGACCGCGACCCGCAGATCGTCGCCGCGCTCGTGCTCGGCATGTTCCG
>JAFGPU010000132.1 GCA_016936035.1 Acidimicrobiales bacterium | reverse complement strand
GTCGAACTTGTCGATGGCGTCGATGAGCCCGAACACGCCGTAGCTGACCAGGTCGGCGCGGTCGACGTGGTTGGGGGCACTCGCCGCGAGCCGGCCGGCCACGAGGTGGACCAGCGGTGCGTAGTGCAAGATCAGTTCGTCTCGCGCCGGTCGCTGGCCGACACGCTTGTACGCGTGCCACACCGTGGCGATCTCGACATCGACGTTGGTCACGTACGCGTCCCTATGCCCGCGGATGGGTGGCGTCGAAAACTGTCCTCAGCCGTTCCTTGGAGACGTGAGTGTAACGCTGCGTGGTGGCCACGTCTGAATGCCCGAGTAGCTCCTGGACGACCCGCAGGTCAGCGCCACCGTCGAGGAGGTGGGTGGCGAAGGTGTGCCGCAGCGCGTGGGGGTGGGTGGGCTCGGCGGCCCGCCGGTCGATGATGCGCCGGGCGTCGCGCGGCGTCAGCCGGCGGCCACGCCGGTTGAGGAACACGGCGCCGCCCGGCGACGCCTCGGTGACGAGCATCTCGCGGCCGTCGGCCAGCCACCGGCGCATCGCGTGCGCCGCCGGTTCACTGAGCGGCACCGCCCGCTGCTTGCCGCCCTTCCCCCACACCATGACCCGCGAGCGGTCGAGGTCGACGTCGTCGACGTCGACGGCGGTGGCCTCGGCGATGCGCAGCCCGCTGCCGTACAGCAGCTCAAGCAGCGCCATGTCGCGGAGGTCGACCGCAGTGCCCGCGGCGCCGTCCCCGCCGTCGGGACCCGCACCCGCGGACGGCGCCGGCGCCCCTCCGGGCTCGCCGAGGAGGGCGCGCACCTCGTCGGGGCGCAGCACCCGCGGGAGCCTCGCCTCGCCCTTGGGGGCGCTGAGGCCCGCCGTGGGGTCGCGGTCGGTACGTCCCGTCCGCTGCAGCCACCGGAAGTAGCGGCGCAGCGCCGACGCCCGGCGCGCGATCGTGCGCCTGGCCTGGCCACGCGTCGCCATGTACGCGAGGTAGCGGCGGAGCGTCTGCCGGTCGACGGTCTCGGGCCCGTCGAGCCCGAGACGGCCGGCCCAGGTGATGAACGCCCGGAGGTCGCGCCGGTAGGCCTCGACGGTGGATGGGGCCACGGCGGTGAGGGACCGCGTGAAGTCGTCGAGGTGCCAGCCCACGCGGCACACCGTACCGATGCCCACCTGCCGGACCGTGACATGGTCGTGCTGCGGCATCACGACCCCAGGGCCGCCACCCGCTCGAACCAGCCGCCGTGCCGAGCCACCCAGCCGGTGTCGCACAGCCGGTCGAGAGCGGGCGCGAGCCGGGCGAGGTCGAGGTTCGTGCGCAGGACGAGGTGGTCGAGCGTGGCGGGCTGCCAGCCGACGGCCTCGAGCACCGCCTGGTCGGCCGGATCGGGCGGGACGCGCCGATCGGGCCCGTGCCGGCCACGTGCGGCACCCAGGCCCAGCGCGACCAGCACGTCGTCGGCCGAGCACACCGGAGCCCGCCCCTCGGCCAGCAGCTCGTTGGTGCCCGCGCTGGCGGCGCTGCGCACCGAGCCGGGCACGACCATGACGTCGATGCCCCGCCGGTCGGCCTCGTCGACCGTGTGCAGCGACCCGCCCCGCCGGTGCGACTCGACCACCACGACCAGGTCGGCCAGGGCAGCGATGATGCGGTTGCGGGCCGGGAACCGCCAGCGTTCGGGACGGGCGCCGACCGGCGCCTCGGACAGCAGCAGGCCCGAGGTCGCCACCGATCGCCAGAGCTCGCCCTGTCCGGGCGGGTAGACGACGTCGAGCCCGCTGCCGACGACGCCGATCGGGGGTGCCCCGGCGGCGGCCAGGGCGCCGCGGTGGGCGGCGCCGTCGATGCCCGCGGCCAGGCCCGACACGACCGCCACGCCCGCGGCCGCCAGGTCGCGCCCGAGCTCGACGGCCATGCCGGCACCGGTCGACGAGCAACGGCGGGTGCCCACGATCGCCACCCGGGGCCCGGAGAGGGCCTCGAGTACGCCCTGGTGGAAGAGGACGGCAGGAGGCTCGATGTCGCCCGCCAGCGCCTGGGGGTACGCGGGCGAGCCGGCGAGGACGACGGCGACGCCGGCGTCGACGACCTGCTGCCACACCTGCGCGGGGTCGACGTCGGCCGCGGCCGCGCGCCACTGCTGCACGATGTCGCCGGCCTCGTGGCCGAGCGCGCGTGCGACGGCGGGCGCCGACCAGGCCCGGCCGGCGGTGACGTGCCGCCACGCCGCCGGCGCCGGTGATGCGGCCAGAACCGCCGCCAGGCGCGCCGGGCCCATGCGTGGCAGCCCGGCGAGCGCGGTGGCGAACGCCTCGGCCGGCAGCGACGGAGCCTGCGTGTCGCTCACGCCGCCCGCCCGTCGAGGAAAGACGGTTCGGCGCGCAGGGCGAGCGCAGCGCTGACGTGGTCGACACCGAGGCCGCCGTCGTGGCCGGCGAGATCGGCGATCGTGCGGGCGACCCGGCGCACGCCCCCCAGCCCCCGCCCGGTGAGTCGGCCGGCCCGCAGGGTGCGCTCGATCAGGCGCGTGGCCGGCCGGTCGAGCGCCGCCACGTCGTCGAGCCGCCAGGCCGGCAGCTGGGCGTTGGCCGCCACGTCGCGTCGCTGAGCCGCCGCCCGCGCCCGGGCGACCCGGCGCGCGACCGTCTCGGTGGACTCGCCGGTGTCGCCGGAGAGCAGCTCGGCCACATCGGGCCGACCCACCTCGACCCGAAGGTCGAACCGGTCGACCAGCGGGCCCGACACGCGGCGGGAGTAGCGGGCCCGAGCGGCCGGGGTGCAGCGGCAGGCGCCCGGCGTCGACCCCTCGCCGCACGGGCAGGGGTTCATGGCGGCCACGAGCAGCAGCCGGGCAGGGAACGCGACCTTGGCGGCCGCGCGCGCGACCCGGATGACCCCCTCCTCGAGGGGCTGGCGGAGGCTGTCGAGCACCGTGGGGTCGAACTCGCCCAGCTCGTCCAGGAACAGCACCCCACGGTGCGCCAGGCTGACCTCGCCCGGCGACATGGCGTGCGACCCCCCGCCCACGAGCGACACCGCCGAGGCGCCGTGGTGCGGGGCCCGGAACGGCGGGCGGCGGATGAGACCTCCGGGAGGCAGGGGCAGGCCTGCGGCCGAGTGGATGCAGGTGGCCTCGAGGGCGTGCTCGGGCGCCAGGTCGGGCAGCAGCCCGGGAAGCCGGCGGGCGAGCATGGTCTTGCCGGCGCCGGGCGGCCCGACGAGCAGCAGGTGGTGGCCGCCGGCGGCTGCGACCTCGAGCGCGTAGCGGGCGGCGGGCTGGCCCCGGACCTCGGCCAGGTCGGGGCCGGGTGGCGGCGCGGGTGGCTCGACGGGCTCGGGCGGCTCGGGCCACGGCGCGCGGCCGCCGAGGGCGGCCGCGACGGCCGCCAGCGTGGACACCGGCCGCACCACATGGCGCCCGACGAGCTGGGCCTCGACGGTGCACCCCTCGGGCACCACCACTTCGCGCTCGGCCAGGGCGTCGATGAGCGGGAGGGCACCGGGGACGGGCCGCACCGAGCCGTCGAGCCCGAGCTCGCCGACGAACGCACGCCCCGCCAGGCTGCCGAGGGGGACCTGCTCGCTGGCGGCGAGCAGGCCGGCGGCGATGGCGAGGTCGAGCCCGGCGCCGACCTTGCGCAGGCCGGGCGGGGCGAGGTTGACGGTCACGCGGGCGTTGGGCCACGTCAGGTCGGACGACAGCAGCGCCGCGCGCACGCGGTCGCGCGCCTCTCGGCAGGTGGTGTCGGGCAGGCCCACCACGGTGAAGCCCGGGAGCCCGGACGACACGTGGACCTCGACCCGGACGGGGCGGCCCTCGACGCCGAGCAACGTCGCGGAGCGGACGGATGCGAGCACGGCAGCGGCTCCTCACACGCAGGGATCGTGAGGTGGCTGCCCCGACGGGCGAGCGCCGGTCGGCCACGAGCGCTCCGGTGTCGCAGGCGGGCGGGTCGGAACGACGTGCCTGCGGCTGCGCGATGCGTGGAATCACCTTAGCCGTCCGCAATGACACC
>JAFGPU010000131.1 GCA_016936035.1 Acidimicrobiales bacterium | reverse complement strand
TGCGAGCGGCTAGCGCGACGACGCCTGGCGTGCCGCCCACCAGGCGAGCACGCGCCGCTCGGCCTCGTCCTCGCCGAGCGGACCTTCGTCGAGGCGGGCTTCGAGCAGCATCGACAGGGCCTCTCCGACGTGCCGCCCCGGCCCGACCCCCAGCAGCTCCATGACGCGGTTGCCGTCGATGTCGGGCCGCATGGCGCTCAGCTCCTCACGGGCGCGCAGCTCGGCGATGCGTGCCTCGAGCGCATCCATCCGGGCGGCGAGCTGGCGCGCCTTGCGCTCGTTGCGGGTGGTGCAGTCGCACCGGGTGAGCTCGTTGAGGTCGTCGAGCAACGGTCCCGCGTCACGCGCGTACCGGCGCACCGCGGCGTCGCTCCACACGTCGTCGCGGTAGCCGTGGAAGCGGAGGTGGAGGAACACCAGGCGTTGCACGTCGTCGACGATCTCGTTCGAGAAGCGCAGCGCCCGCAGGCGGTCGCGCGCCATGCGGGCGCCGACGACCTCGTGGTGGTGGAAGCTCACCCCTCGGGGGCCGATGGCACGCGTCCTGGGCTTGCCGATGTCGTGCAGCAGCGCCGCGAGCCGGACGACCAGGCGCGGCGACGTCTTGGCCACCACCGCGACGGTGTGGGCGAGCACGTCCTTGTGCCGGTGGATCGGGTCCTGCTCGAGGCGCATCGCCCGCAGCTCCGGCAGGAACTCGTCGGACAGCGCGGTGTCGGCGAGGAACCAGATCCCCGCGCTGGGGTCATCGACCACCAGCAGCTTGGACAGCTCGTCACGGACGCGTTCGGCTGACACGATCTCGAGACGAGCGCGCATGTCGCGCACGGCCGTGACGAGCGCCGGGTCGGGACGCAGGCCGTAGCCGGCGATGAACCGGGCGGCCCGCAGCATGCGCAGCGGATCGTCGGAGAACGAGACCTCGGGCGCCAGGGGCGTGCGCAGCACGCCGGCCCCCAGGTCGGCGACACCGTCGAAGGGGTCGATGAGCTCGACGTCGGGCAGTCGCAGCGCCATCGCATTGACCGTGAAGTCGCGCCGGGCCAGATCGTCGGTGACGTCGTCGGCGTAGACGACGTGCGGCTTGCGCGAGTCCTCGCGGTACGCCTCGGCCCGGTGCGTGGTGATCTCGAAGATGGTGTCGCCCTTGCGGGCCCCGATGGTGCCGAACGCCGCCCCCTGGTCCCACACCGAGTCGGCCCAGGGAGCGAGCAGGGCGCGGCTCTGTTCCGGCCGTGCATCGGTCGTGAGGTCGAGGTCGGACTCGGCGGTCGCCCGGCCCAGGACGAGGTCGCGCACGATGCCCCCGACCAGGTACACGGTGTGGCCGGCCGCGGTGAAGCGCTCCGCGAGCGGCCGGACGTCGTCGAGGATCGGCTTCAGCCGCTCAGGGATCACGTGGGCGCAGCGTAGTGAGACGGGGTCCGGACCACGGAGTCCGCCCGGGGAACGGGAGCCGCGCTCAGGTGCCGGCCGACGGGATGCCGGCCAGCGGTGTGGGTTCGGCCTCCAGGTCGAGCGGCCCGAGCGTCTGCAGCACCGCCAGCAGGTCGGCGGCCAGCAGGTCCGTGACGACGACCACCGCCGTGTCGGTCGAGGTGAGGATGGCGACGCGCGTGCCGTCGTCCAGGTCGGTCACCGTCCCCTCGAAGCCGGCGATGTCGAAGGGCTCGCCCACCGAGGGCGGCGCGCAGTCGACGTTCATCACGTTGAGCCAGAGGAAGCTTCCCATCGGATCGCTGATGTCGGCGTAGTCGATCGACGCGCTCTCGCAGCCTCTCCCCTGGTCGAGGCTCACGGACGCGCCCGCCAGCTCCCAGCCCTCGGGGACGCCGGACAGACCGAGTGGCGGGGGGCCGTCGAAGGCCGCGAGGTCCTCCTCGTTGAACCAGGGCGTGGGGTCGAGCTGGTCGCGCCCCGGCGGATCGATGGTGATCTCGTCGCCGACGCCCCGCAGGTCGTAGGACCCCTCGATGACGATGTCGCGCGTCGCCACGTCGAGCACGATCTTGCGCGGCAGGTCGTCGTCGTCGAGCGTCATCTCGATGCTCGCGTCGATCACCTCGAGCTCGCCGCCGCCGAGGTCGCCGATGAGGCTGACGGGCACCCCGGCGTGCACGACCCGCCGGCCGTTGCGGTCCTCGCCCCCGTCACGGTGGTCGACCGCACCCTCCAACCACTCGGGCAGGCTGTACAGCTCGAGCTCGGCCGTCCCGCTGTCGAGCTCGGCCCACGGTCGTTCGCCGAGGGCGTCCTCGTACACCGACCTGCGTGTCCACGCCTCGGCGAACGGACCGGTACCGATCGCGATGCGCTCGGTGTGCAGGCCCTCCTCGTCGTCGCTGAGCTCGTGCACCGTGTCGGGCAGGACGACATCGCCTGACAGGTCCTGCGTGATCACCTGCGTGCCGCCGCCACCGGGCAGGCCGGTGAGCTCGATGCGGGTGGTCGCCTCGTAGGAGAAGGTGCCGGCCTCGTTGAGCACGAGCGCCCCGTGGGCGAACACCTCGGCCGGCGTGGCATCGGGCGCGAGGGTCGCAGCGGGGCTCTCGTCCTGCTCTGCGGCGATGTCGGTGCCCTCGTCGGACCACCGTCCGACCGCCACCACGACGAGCGCCGCGCTCGCTGCGAGGCACACCACGATGCCGGTGACCAGCAGCGCGACGCGCCGGCGCGACCGCTTCGGGGGCGGGGGTGGCGGCCACTCACCGGTGCGCGGCTGCGGCGGCACCGGCGGCGGACCTGCGTGCAGAGGCGGACCCATGTGCGGTGGCGCACCCGTGTGCGGAGGCGCACCCGCGTACGGGGGCGGTCCGCCCGGCAAGCCGGTGGCCGGAGGGCCCGGCGGTGACGATGTCCGCCCCCGACCGGCTCGGGCGGTGGGCGCGCCCTCGGACGGCGGCCGCAGGGGCGCGTCCCACCGGCGCGTCCCGGATGACCCCGGGGTCGGTGAGCCCGGCGCACGGTCGTCCCACCGACGCCCACCCGCCGGCTCCGGTGCCGACGACCCGGGCGCACGATCCCACGGGCGCGCCCCAGGCGAGGCCGACGTCCGTGACCCCGGCGCCCGGTCGTCCCACCGACGCCCACCCGCCGGGTCCGGTGCCGACGACCCCGGGAGCCGTCCCCACGGGCGCCCACCCGCCGGGGTGGACGGGTCAGGGCGACGGTCACCGGAGGGTGCGCCGGGCTGCTCCGCCGGCGGCACGTCGCGCGAGGGCAGGTGCAGCTGACGAGGCCACACCGGTGCGGGCGCGCCGCTGCCTCCCCCGCTCGCCGCGGCCGCCGGTCCCGACGGTGCCGGCGGCGGGCTTCCCTCCTGCCGGGCCAGGTGTCGGGGCGACGAAGCCGGTGCCGTCGGATCGTCCCACCGCCGTGCCCGGGGAGGTCCCGGCGCGTCCGGCGGCTGCCGGCCCGCCAGGTGCCGTGGACGCGGTGGTTCCGACTCGTCCACCGGTGGCCCGGGCTCCAGCGTGTGCCAGGGCGGTCGCGGCGCGGCCGGTTGGTCGCCCTCGCGTCGCCTCGCGCGGCGCCGTGGCTCGTTCCCCAGCCGCTCGTCCCCCACGGCCCACCACTATCGCGCGTTCACGCCGTGCAGGCGGACGGTCATTCTCCGATGTCGTCGGCCACGCCCCATGTGGGCGCGATCGTCGGGGGCCCGACCAGACGGATCTCGGCCTCGGCGGCCTCGGCGGTGGCTCGACGATGGGCGAGGTCGACGGCCATCACCACGTCGCGGCCCGGCCCGCCGCCGCTCGGCGCCTCCGGGTGGATGGTCTCGCCGACCAGCGCCCCGAGCGCCGCTGCCGT
>JAFGPU010000130.1 GCA_016936035.1 Acidimicrobiales bacterium | reverse complement strand
TCGGGCCGGATGCGCCACCTCGACGTCTACCTCCAGATGGCGATGCCTCCCCGTCCTACCTGACCGCTCGGGGGAGCTAACGCCGGCGCGCCATACGAGTGTTTGATCGGCTCGCTACATTCCTGTGATCAAGCTCGCCCAGTCTCAGTCGGTGGTCGACGGCGCTGAGGTCCTCTTCATCTTGATCGTCAGGGGCATCCTGCTGTGGGTGCTCATCCCGATGAGCGTCCTTGCGTGGCTCGTGCTTGCTCCCGCCAGGGTCGTGCGGCGTGTCGTCCTCGGGACCCGCCACCCGTCGCTCTCCGCCTACGTCCACTGGGCCGACGACATGCTGACGTTCGCCCTCGAGAGGTTGATCACGATCGGTCGGCCCGGCCGCCGCGACGAGATCGCTCTGGTCGCACCGGCGTGGCCCACGCCATCGACCGACAGACGTGGCGACAGCCTGTGGTTGGACACGATGGAGATGTGATCTCGTACGCGACATCCGCCCTTGATCGGGGCGACGCGCGACGGCACGCTGGCGCAGCGGCGCTGTGGCGTTCGCTGCAGGACGTGGCACGATCGGGGACGTGGCCGGCAGACCCACTGCAGCGCAGAACCTGGACGACCTCGTGCGGCTGCGACGCGTTCGCGACCGGATCGACCGCGAGTACGCCCAGCCGCTCGACGTCGAGGCGCTCGCCCGCGGCGAGCACATGTCCGCCGGACACCTCAGCCGGCAGTTCCGGCGCGCCTACGGCGAGTCCCCGTACAGCTACCTGATGACGCGACGGATCGAGCGGGCGATGACGCTGCTGCGCCGTGGCGACCTCAGCGTCACCGACGTGTGCTTCGCGGTCGGCTGCTCGTCGCTGGGCACCTTCAGCACCCGCTTCACCGAGCTGGTCGGCGTGCCGCCCAGCGTGTACCGGCGCCAAGCCGCGCAGGCGACGGCCGGGATACCGCCGTGCGTGGCGAAGCGGGTGACGCGACCGGTCAGGAATCGAGAAGCACCCGCCAGCAGGATCTCCGTAGCGTGACCGGCATGGACATCACCATTCACGACGCCTACCTCCCCCACGACGACCCGGACGCCGCGCTGGCCTTCTATCGCGACGCCCTCGGCTTCGAGGTGCGCAACGATGTCGGCTACGAGGGGATGCGCTGGATCACGGTCGGCCCCGTCGACCAGCCCGGCACGTCCATCGTCCTGCACCCGCCCGCGGCCGACCCCGGCATCACCGACGACGAGCGCCGCGTGATCGCCGAGATGATGGCCAAGGGCACCTACGCCAGCATCAACCTGGCGACCAAGGACCTCGCCAACACCTTCGAGAAGGTGGCGGGCAGCGGGGCCGAGGTCGTGCAGGAACCGACCGACCAGCCGTACGGCATCCGCGACTGCGCCTTCCGCGACCCCGCGGGGAACATGATCCGCATCCAGGAGCTGCGCTGAGCCGTGACAGGTGAGGACACGATGAGCATGGCCGCGACGGCGGACACGACGTCGGCTGCTGAGCACGTCGCCGACAGCCACGACATGATCCGCGTGCAGGGCGCACGCGAGAACAACCTCAAGGACGTCAGCGTCGAGATCCCGAAGCGGCGCCTGACGGTGTTCACCGGCGTGTCGGGGTCGGGCAAGAGCTCGCTGGTGTTCAGCACCATCGCCGCCGAGTCGCAGCGTCTGATCAACGAGACCTACAGCGCGTTCGTGCAGGGCTTCATGCCGAACCTGGCCCGGCCCGAGGTCGACATGCTCGACGGCCTGACGACCGCGATCATCGTCGACCAGGAGCGCATGGGCGCCAACCCCCGCTCGACGGTCGGCACCGCCACCGACGCCAACGCGATGCTGCGCATCCTCTTCAGCCGGCTCGGGCAGCCCCACATCGGCTCGCCGAGCGCGTACTCGTTCAACGTGCCCTCGGTGAAGGCCAGCGGCGCCATCACCGTCGAGCGCGGCGCCGGCAAGACCAAGACCGAGAAGGCGACCTTCACCCGCCTGGGCGGCATGTGCCCGCGCTGCGAGGGCACGGGCGCGGTCACCGACTTCGACCTCACCGCGCTCTACGACGACACCAAGTCGCTCAACGAGGGCGCGCTCACGATCCCCGGCTACAGCATGGACGGCTGGTACGGCCGCATCTTCGGCGGCAGCGGCTACTTCGACATGGACAAGCCCATCGGCAAGTTCACGAAGAAGGAGCTGAACGACCTGCTCTACCGGGAGCCCACCAAGCTCAAGGTCGAGGGCATCAACCTCACCTACGAGGGGGTGATCCCCAAGATCCAGAAGTCGATGCTCTCCAAGGACCCCGAGGCGATGCAGCCGCACATCCGGGCGTTCGTCGAGCGGGCGGTCACGTTCACGGCCTGCCCCGAGTGCGACGGCACCCGGCTCAGCCCGGAGGCCCGGTCGTCGAAGATCGACGGGAAGAGCATCGCGGACGTCTGCTCGATGCAGATCTCCGACCTCGCCGACTGGGTGCGGGGGCTCGACGAGCCGTCGGTGGCCCCGCTGCTCGCCGGGCTGCAGCACCTGCTCGACTCGTTCGCGGAGATCGGTCTGGGCTACCTCTCGCTCGACCGGCCGGCGGGCTCGCTGTCGGGCGGCGAGGCGCAGCGCACCAAGATGATCCGCCACCTCGGCTCGTCGCTCACCGACGTCACCTACGTCTTCGACGAGCCCACCATCGGCCTGCACCCCCACGACATCCAGCGCATGAACGACCTGCTGCTGCAGCTGCGAGACAAGGGCAACACCGTGCTCGTCGTCGAGCACAAGCCCGAGACGATCGCCATCGCCGACCACGTCGTCGACCTCGGCCCCGGTGCCGGCACGGGCGGTGGCAGCGTCTGCTTCGAGGGCACCGTCGAGGGGTTGCGGTCCAGCGACACCGTCACCGGCCGCCACCTCGACGACCGTGCCGCCCTCAAGGACACCGTGCGGACGCCCTCCGGCGCACTGGAGGTCCGCGGGGCGACCGCCAACAACCTGCGGGACGTCGACGTCGACATCCCGCTCGGGGTGCTGTGCGTGGTCACGGGCGTCGCCGGGTCGGGCAAGAGCTCGCTCGTCGACCGGTCGGTGTCGGTGCGCGACGGGGTGGTGGCGATCGACCAGGCCGCGATCAAGGGCTCGCGCCGCAGCAACCCGGCGACCTACACCGGGCTGCTCGACCCGATCCGCAAGGCCTTCGCCAAGGCCAACGGCGTGAAGCCGGGGCTGTTCAGCTCCAACTCCGAGGGCGCCTGCCCGGTCTGCAACGGGGCCGGTGTCATCTACACCGAGCTGGGCGTGATGGCCACCGTCGAGTCCACCTGCGAGGAGTGCGAGGGCAAGCGGTTCCAGGCCGCGGTGCTCGAGTACACCTTCGGGGGTCGCGACATCAGCGAGGTGCTGGCGATGTCGGTCGCCGAGGCCGAGGAGTTCTTCGGCGCCGGCGAGGCCCGCACGCCCGCCGCGCACAAGATCCTGCAGCGGATGGCCGACGTCGGGCTCGGCTACCTCCACCTGGGCCAGCCGCTCACCACGCTGTCCGGCGGCGAGCGGCAGCGGCTCAAGCTGGCCACCCACATGGGCGAGAAGGGCGGCGTCTACGTGCTCGACGAGCCGACCACCGGCCTGCACCTCGCGGACGTCGAGCAGCTGCTCGGCCTGCTCGACCGGCTCGTCGACGCCGGCAAGTCGGTCATCGTCATCGAGCACCACCAGGCGGTCATGGCGCACGCCGACTGGATCATCGACCTCGGCCCCGGCGCCGGCC